>JBNLDB010000264.1:0-2168 GCA_050304115.1 Sulfurovum sp.
GATATGCCTTGGTAGATGTCTTTCAACCTTGTGTGACCTTTAACAAGGTCAACACATATAAATGGTTCAAAGAGAATACCTATGAACTTGATAGTGCCTATGAGAGGAACAACCTACCCTCAGCCATGCACAAAGCACTTGAAAATGACCCTATACCTATTGGCATTTTTTACCAAGATGAGCATTCTACATTTGAAGAACATATCTGGGGAAATGAAAAAAAATCCCTTGTAACTCTTACACATGATATAATAAAATTAAAGGAATTATTTGATTCCTATTGAAATGACAGGGTAAATAGGATAAAATTAGTCCTATATTATAAAAATGCTTGACAGCACGCTATAATTGTGCTAAAACTTGTTAAAAAATAATGATCTATATAAGGATTTTAAATGGCAAACGAAGGATTAGATAAAGCTGTCTCAGGTGAGTATGCGCTCGGCTTTGAGATAGATATCGAAACCGAAACTGTACCACCTGGACTTTCAGAAGAGACCATTGCGTTTATCTCGCAAAAGAAAGGTGAACCTGAGTGGATGTTAGAGCTACGTCTTAAAGCTTTTCATAAATGGCAAACCATGATTGAACCGCACTGGGCTAAACTAGACTATGAACCAATTGATTATCAGGCTATCTCATACTATGCAGCACCTAAAGAAGGTATTGACAGTCTAGATGAAGTGGATCCTAAAATTCTAGAGGCCTATAACAAGTTGGGTATCTCTTTGGAAGAGCAAAAGCAGCTGGCCGGTGTCAAAGTAGCCGTAGATGCAGTTGTTGACTCAGTGTCAGTCAAAACAACCTATGCCGAAGAGCTTGCTGAACATGGTGTGATCTTCTGTTCGATCTCAGAAGCGATAGAACGTCACCCAGATCTCATTAAAAAATATATGTTCTCTGTCGTACCTATGGCAGATAACTATTTTGCAGCACTCAACTCTGCGGTATTTACAGATGGAACCTTTGTATACATCCCAAAAGGTGTACGCTGCCCTATGGAGCTAAGTACGTACTTTAGGATCAATGCCATGAACACTGGGCAATTTGAACGTACACTGATCGTAGCAGATGAAGGTTCATACGTCAGTTATAATGAAGGGTGTTCTGCACCGACACGAGATGAGCACCAACTTCACGCAGCTGTTGTTGAACTGGTCGCAATGAAAGATGCCGAGATCAAGTACTCTACGATCCAAAACTGGTTCCCGGGAGATGAAAACGGTAAAGGCGGGATCTACAACTTTGTTACCAAAAGAGGTATCTGTGAAGGAGATAATTCCAAGATCTCATGGACACAGGTAGAGACCGGTTCAGCCATTACATGGAAGTATCCGTCATGTATCCTGAAAGGTGATAACTCTGTGGGTGAATTCTACTCAGTCGCAGTCACTACCCTCGCTCAGCAGGCTGATACAGGGACAAAGATGATACATATCGGTAAAAATACCTCTTCAACGATTATCTCCAAAGGTATCTCTGCCATGAAGGGTCAAAATACCTATAGAGGATTGGTGAAGATAGGTGCCAATGCCACTGGTGCAAGAAACTACTCTGAGTGTGATTCACTGCTCATCGGATCTGAGTGTGGGGCGCATACCTTCCCTTATCTTGAATCAAAAGATACACAAGGACAGGTAGAACATGAGGCTACGACCTCAAAGATCAGTGACGAACAACTCTTTTACCTCCGTCAAAGAGGTATCAATGAAGAAGATGCTGTGAGTATGATCGTTCACGGTTTCTGTAAACAAGTCTTCAGCCAACTCCCAATGGAGTATGCGGTAGAAGCAAAAGCATTATTAGAATTAACATTAGAAGGAAGTGTAGGATGAGTATATTGAAAATTGAGAATTTAGAAGCAAAAATAGGTGACAAGCAGATTTTAAAAGGTTTAAACCTAGAACTGGAACCAGGAAAGGTCCATGCGATCATGGGACCAAACGGTGCTGGTAAATCCACACTTTCTAAAACGCTTGTAGGACACTACGACATTGAATTACTTGGTGGAAATATTATCTACAAAGGTAAGAACATCAATGAAATGGAGCCTGAAGAGAGAGCCTTAGAGGGAATTTTCCTTTCATTTCAACATCCTGTAGAGATACCAGGTGTCAACAATGCCTATTTCTTGAGAACCGCGCTCAATGCAAAGCGTAAACATGAAG
>JBNLDB010000265.1:0-2123 GCA_050304115.1 Sulfurovum sp.
AGGATCACTACTGCCAGCCACTCAAGCATTTCATAAAAAGTGGAAATGGAGATCACTATGGTCAAGGTAAAGAGTAAGGCACCTTTTAGTGTCACGGCTGATGAACTGATCATCTCAAAGAGGATCCTGAAAACCAGAAGTCCGAAGAGAAAATGTACCACACGGTCAAAATGGTTTCTTTCAAATCCGAAAAAATGCGTGATGGCATTGAAGTGTTCCATTTCCGCATAGGTATAATGTGATCCTAAAGAGTGAAGACTCGCAAATATGAGTAGTAATATAAGACTTGGCAGTGTATAGTGATATTTTTTGTCCATCAGAAAAATAAAAGGGAAAAACATAAATACCAATACATTTTCAAGCAGCCAGTCCTGAGGATATTTTGGATTGATCGCCATGATGGTCCAAACAATAATATAGATGGCAAATACGACTTTATGTGATTTTGGCATAGCATTCTCCTTCTCTCTGTAGTATTATATCACCATATTAGAAATCCTTATTTAAAGAATCTGCTGAAGAGATAGAACAAGAGTGATAGAATAATACTGATAATGATAGATGTTGTAATGGGAAAATAAAAAGAGAAGTTTTCTTTTTTGAGAGAGAGGTCACCGGGGAGTTTTCCAAGGTTAAAAGGGAGTTTGTCACTGAAGAGCAGAAGCGTACCTATGATGATGATCACCACACCTATAAAGATAAGGCTTCTTCCAATATCTGACATGAACACGCTGCTCCTTACTTTATGCTATTATAGGATAAATCTTTTTGAAAGGCAAAAGAATGGATGGGATCGTGATCAAAACGGGTGATATCACAAAAGAGAATGTTTGTGCGATCGTGAATGCAGCAAACAGTTCTCTCATGGGTGGAGGCGGTGTAGATGGTGCTATCCATAGAGCAGGGGGTGCTGAAATTCTGGAAGCCTGCAAAAAGATACGCCAGGAGAGTTACCCTGACGGTTTGCCAACAGGAGAAGCGGTAGCCACGGGTGCGGGAAATCTGCCTTCAACCTATGTCATTCATACGGTAGGACCGATCTATCATCAATGTGCTGAGCATTGTGCCGAGCTGTTGGCATCTTGTTACAGGAATTCACTCGAACTTGCTTTCACGCTAGGGTGTAGGGAGATTGCTTTTCCCGCTATTTCTACAGGAGTATACGGTTACCCTAAAGATAAAGCCGCATTGATAGCCCATAAAGAGGTGAAGCAATTTTTAGAGAGGAAAGAGGGAATGAAAGTACATTTTGTTTTTCATAATGATGAAGATCGAGAACTGTTTCTAAAAACGATAGAGGAAGCCTTAACGCAGTGACTAAAGTATAGTTTTGTTAAGATAATAATATGTAATAAAAAGGAGACAGGATGTATCTTTTCGCTTCGGAGTCTGTTTCTGCAGGCCATCCTGACAAATGTGCCGATATCATTGCTGACAGTATAGTAGATACGCTGTTGCAACGTGACCCACATGCTAAAGTAGCCACAGAAGTCTTTATCAGCGGAAAGCATATTATCATAGGCGGTGAGGTAAGAACGAAAGTCCCTGTGGATGATGCTTTTTACAAAGAGATCGCTATCAAAGCACTCAAAAAGATAGGATACCCTGAAGCAGGATTTGAGAGAGGCGAAACCTTTTTCCCTGATGAGGCAGAAATACATGTCTATGTGAGTGCGCAATCTCCAGATATCACGATGGGAGTGGAAAAGGAAGGTCATGAGATAGGAGCCGGGGATCAGGGAATGATGTTCGGATATGCATGTTCTGAAAGAGATGATTATATGCCCAGTGCCTTTTCCTATGCCAGAGAGATCAGAGATGTACTCTATGCCTATGCGCTCAAACATCCCGAGACATTCGGTGTGGATATGAAAACCGAAGTGGTCATGGATTACGGGACCAAAGAGAACTTTGATCATTGCCGGCCTCAGCGAATTGCAAAGATCATCGTGGCAATTGCACATAACAAAGATGTAGCACAGGAAGAAGTAAAGTGTTTGGTCAGAAAGATCATCATAGAGAATGTAAAGTTTGAAGCAGGGCATTTTAATGAGGATCATATTGAATTTTATATCAACAATACGGGCAGGTTTGTACAGCATTCACCGATCGCAGATTCAGGT
>JBNLDB010000266.1:0-2121 GCA_050304115.1 Sulfurovum sp.
AAAAACTAAAAAGAAAAAGATGAATCAAAGTTAAAAGAGATGTGGTGTTACCCACTAGAGTAGTGGGTCGTAGGTTTTAGATCTTGCTCTTTACGAATGCTTCCATATCTGCAACCACTTCTTCAAGTGTTCTTTCACCGGAGATCACTTCCAAGAGGTTTTTCTCAGTGTAAAATGCCTGAATTTCAGCCAATGGGTCCGTATAGATCTTCATTCTATCATTGAAGACCTCTTCACTGTCATCACTTCTCTCTTCACCAGGCGCTGCTTCTGCACGACGCCCTAAAATTCTTTCTCTTGCTACTTGCTCACTCACTCTTACTTCGATCACAGATGCAAGTTCAATATCATCCTCTTTAGATACCAATTCGTCAAAAGCTGTCATTTGTTCTGTACTTCTTGGATATCCATCGATAAGTACATTGTCTACCGGTGCATTTTTGATAGCAGATACGATAGTGTCTACGATGATGTTCAGTGGTACCAGTGCACCTTTAGAGATGTAGCTCTCTATCGTCTGTCCCAATTCGCTTCCGCTTGCTACTTCTTCTCTAAGCATATCACCAGTGGAGTAGTGGACGATAGTGTCACTGTTCTTTTCAGCGATGATACTTGCGTCTGTTGTTTTTCCTGAACCTGGTGCGCCGATGATTAAAAATAGTTTTTTCATAGTTTTTTCTTTCCTTTATATTATGCTGTTGGTGTTTGTCTGATTCTAAGGCTAAGGTCTTTGAGCTGTTCTGCATCTACTACGCTCGGTGCCTGTGTAAGAAGACACTGTGCTTTTTGTGTTTTAGGGAATGCAATGACCTCACGGATACTTGATGCACCTGTCATAAGCATGATCAGTCTATCAAGACCCAGGGCAAAACCACCGTGCGGTGGTGCACCGAACTTAAGGGCATCAAGTAAGAACCCGAACTTCTCTTGCGCCTCTTCTTCATCGATACCAAGGAGCTTGAATATTTCTGATTGAACCTCTTCTTTATGGATACGGATAGACCCACCACCGAGCTCTGTACCGTTAAGTACGATGTCATAGGCGATAGACTCAATCTCTTCGATATCATCATAATCCAGTGATTTTGGTTGTGTGAACGGATGGTGAAGGGCTTTGACCTTTCCTTCTTCCACTTCGAACATAGGGAAATCCATCACCCATAGGAACTCAAACGTATCTTTAGGGATGATATCCATAGTCTCTGCAAGATAGATACGGAAACGGCCCATATAATCCCATACCAGTTTTTTCTCACCTGCACCAAAGAAGACTGCATCTCCCACTTCAAGTTCACATCTCTCGATGATAGCCTGAAGGTCTTCTTCTGTGAAGAATTTGGCGAGCGGTCCTTTCAGACCATCTTCTTTCATCTGGAAGTAACCCAGACCGGATGCACCGAATTTACGTACATAATCCTCAAAACCTTTCATTTGACGTTTTGAGAAGATCTCATCACCTTTTGGTACTTTGAGTGCTTTGATACGGTTTTTCTTAGGCGATTTTGCGATGTTGGAGAAGATCTCATTGTCACATCTTTCAAAAATGTCTATCACATCTACCATTGCCAGGTCATAACGCATATCAGGTTTGTCTGAACCGTATTTCTCCATCGCTTCAAAATGAGGCATACGTTTAAATGTAGTAGGAATATCAAAACCACAAGCGGAAAATACATCATGTATCAGTTTTTCCGCTACTGCTATCACCTCTTCCTGATCACAGAAAGACATTTCAACATCTATCTGTGTAAATTCAGGCTGTCTGTCTGCTCTGAGGTCTTCATCTCTGAAACATTTTGCGATCTGGAAGTAACGGTCGAAACCACCCACCATCAAGAGCTGTTTGAAAAGCTGCGGCGATTGTGGAAGTGCATAAAATTCACCCGGGTGTACACGCGAAGGTACAAGGTAGTCTCTTGCACCTTCCGGTGTGGATTTTGTAATGATAGGTGTTTCCACTTCAAGGAAATTGAGTGCATCAAGTGAGTTACGTGCAGCGATCGTCGCTTTTGAACGAAGCTTGAAGATATCGTAAGATTTTTGCGTACGCAGTTCTAGGTAACGGTGCTTTAGTTTGATCTCTTCATTTACTTTATCATCATTGAGGTCAAAAGGCATAGG
>JBNLDB010000267.1:0-2118 GCA_050304115.1 Sulfurovum sp.
CTTTTCCTTTTTTACCTGTAGGGTCCACTTTTGAGGAGAGGTAAGAGAGTGTACGTGGCATGAAGAATTCCAGACCATCACAGTCAACTACGTAACCACCTTTGTTTGTCTTCGTTATCACACCTTCGATGATATACTCTTGGTCTTCATCATACTCAGCGATGAATTCATTCAATGCCGCTCTGCTTAATGCTGCTTTATGAGAAATACGACCTCTTCCCAAGTTCACGACATCGATCGTGTCACCTACATTAAATGCAATGTTACCCTCTTCGTCTTTTAGTTCATCAAGTGAAAGAGTTGCATCTCTACCACCACCAATATCGACGACTGATATATTATCTTTTTCATCAATTTTAACAACTGTACCTGTAACCAAATCACTTTTTGACTCTGACTTTTTAAACGATTCCTCAAGCATCGCCTCAAAATCTACATCTTCTATTTCGATATCTTCGAACTTCATACCTATCCTTATGTGTGCCTAATTTTGCGTTATTATACTATTTTAACCATAAATATGGCTTATGGGAGAAAGTATCACAAGCTATGCTGAAAGCAGGCCAATAGCGGCTATTTGCCGATGTCACCTGCAACTTTCATATGCTTGTGATGCTGTTTATTTAAGTATTTTTAAGAAGAAATACTCTCAAATACTTCAAAATAGGTAGGAAAAGTTTTGGCCGTACATTCAGGTTCGTTGATCGTCACGGAGACCGGATCGAGTGCCAAAAGAGAGAAACACATCGCCATTCTATGGTCATCATACGTATCAATCGCTGCATGTTTAAGTTGTTTAGGCGGGGTGATCTTTAAGTAATCTTCACCCTCTTCTACTTCCGCTCCGACCTTGCGTAGTTCAGTTGCCATTGCAAAGAGTCTATCTGTCTCTTTTACACGCCAGTTATAGATATTTCTAAGTGTCGTAGTGCCTTCTGCAAAAAGCGCAGTTGTGGCTATGGTCATGGCAGCATCAGGTATATGGTTGAAATCCATATCAATAGGATGCAGTTCACCCCTGTTTACCGAAACATAATCATCCCCCCACTCTACGATCGCACCCATTTTTTCTAGTACATCAACAAATTGTACATCACCCTGAATACTCTTTTTCCCGATGCCTGTGACCTTAACTGTCCCGCCTTTGATCGCAGCAGCCGCTAAGAAATAAGAAGCAGAAGAGGCATCCCCCTCTACCATGAAGCTTTCTACGGCTTTATAGCTTTGTCTGCCTTTTACTTTAAAGGTTTGATACTTGTCATTCTCTACCTCTACACCGAACGCTTTCATAATATGCAGTGTAATATCGATATAGGGTTTGGAGACAAGCTCCCCGATAATAGAGATCGTCATATCCTCTTTTGCCAGAGGTGCCGCGAGGAGAAGGGCTGTCAGGAACTGACTGGAAATAGCACCGTCGATCTTCACGTCTCCGCCAGTGAGTCCATTGGCTTCGATCAAAAGAGGCGGATACCCTTCATTCTCTTGGTAGCTGATCTTTGCACCCGCTTCTCTTAACGCATCTACCAAGTGCCCTATAGGCCTCTCTTTCATTCGGGGTTCCCCTGTCAGCAGATACGACCCGGTGCCAAGACAAAGTGCAGCACAAAGCGGACGCATAGCCGTACCTGCATTCCCCAGGAAAAGTTCTTCCAGGTTTGCAGTGTGTATCGCCCCGGCATTACCGATCACCGTACACTCTGTTTTATCTTCGGAGAGGGTATATTTGATACCGAGCTGTTTGAGGGCAATGAGCATATGTCTTGTATCATCACTCTCTAAAAGATTGGTGATCCTCGTGGTCCCCTCGGCCAATGCCGCAAGTAGCAACGCCCTGTTTGAAAGGCTTTTAGACCCCGGAAGGTTGATCTCCCCTTCTATCTTGGAAATGGGTTTGAGTGTCAATGTGTTCATATAACCTCATCTACCTTTTTCATCTCTTGTATCCTGTTGATCACATTCTGCACGATCCAGTCAGGGGTAGAAGCACCTGCAGAGATACCGCAAAGCTCCTTGCCTTCAAACCAACTGGCTTCAAGCTCTTGTTCATTCTCTATCAGATAGCTCTCTTTACAATCACGTTCACAGATACTATGCAGCTGTTTGGTATTGGAAGAG
>JBNLDB010000268.1:0-2116 GCA_050304115.1 Sulfurovum sp.
TTATGATCAAAAAAGTATCGTGCTATTTCCAAAGCTTTTTCCTCTTGTCGTATCAAAGAGGGGCTTTCCCCTCCGGGAAGTACCAGTATATCATACTGCTTTGGATCCACTTCATTGAGGGTTATTGTCGCATAGACATTGAACCCGTGTTTTCCAATGATCGCACCCTTTTTGATGGACACTATATCGACATGAATGCCCAGTTCCCGAAGAGATTGATAGGGGATTTTTAACTCAGAATCTTCAAAAAGATCTGCACTGATGATCAAAGCTTTCATACATTTCTCCTCACAAAGTAAAGTGACAGGTTAAAAGAAGTATACCATATTACGAAATATGAATGATTAGTATACGATAGAATGAATTGACAAACATATCAAAAAGTTATATACTCATTAAATAACATCTAATATACAAAGGAGCAATAATGTTATTAACGAAATTTGACCCTATGAGAGATTTTAGAGATTTAGAAGAGAGAATGGCAAGTGCATTCAAATTTCCTGAGGTTGGCAGTGACCTTACAAATGTTTCGGGTTTTACACCCTCTGTCAATACCAGAGAAGGGGACTATGCTTATCATGTAGAAGTTGATCTTCCCGGTGTAAAAAAGATGATATCCATGTGGACCTTAAAGACAATGTTTTGACGATCTCAGGTGAAAGAAAAACCAAAAAAGAGGTCAAAGAGAAAGATTATTATAAGAAGGAGAGCTCTTATGGTAAGTTTCAAAGAAGTTTTACCTTACCTGATAATACAGACGCTGAAAATATAGAAGCCAATTGTAAAGATGGTGTACTGGAAGTCGTGATCCCAAAGATGGAGAGAAGCAAAAAAGAGGCCAAGAAGATCAAGATCAAGTAGTGATTTCTAGATGAAGAGGAGTCTATGCCTCTTCATAAGATATGTATGATGCTACATCATATTCCTAATCTTCTAAGTCTGTTTCGTATCATTGCAGCACCATTTTTACTGCTTTCTGGCTGGTATGATATGCCCATACTCTTTTTTATACTTTTGGGAATGATGCTGCTCTCAGATCTGTTTGACGGTATGATCGCACGTATGCAGGGTCATACCACTGAACGGGGAGCAAGACTGGATAGTTATGGAGATATCTTGACCTATCTGAGTACACCTTTGGCAGTTTGGTGGCTCTGGCCGGATATCGTAAAAGAAGAACTTACGTATATCATTGCAGCGATCATTATCTATATACTGCCTGCCATTTTTTCTTTTCTAAAATTTGGAAAGCTTGCCAGTTATCATACATGGATCACTAAGATATCTGCAGTACTGATGAGTGCAGGGATAGTCATGCTTCTTGGATTTGATAATCATCTGTTGTTTCATGCTGCGATCTATGTTTTAGTGATCGCAACGCTTGAAAATATTGCCATCACCTTCATCATCCAAAAACCCAAAAGTGATATCTACACGATTTGGCATGCATGGAAAGAGAGAATATAGAGAAAGGAGGCACTGGTGGAAGTGACATTCTTGGGAACAAGTGCGGGAAAACCAACAAAAGAGAGAAATGTCTCTGCTGTGGGTCTGACCTTTGAACAGGACAATAAATGGTATCTGTTTGATTGCGGTGAAGCTACGCAGCATCAGATCCTTCGAAGCACGCTTTCCATCGGTAAACTGGATACGATCTTCATTACACATATGCATGGTGACCATTACTATGGTCTTCCGGGACTTTTGAGTTCAAAAAAACTAGATACTGCATTTAGACCTCTTACGATATACGGTCCCAAAGGGATAAAAAAATTTCTTCACTGTGTAATAGATGTCTCCTTTGAGAATCTTGGATATACGCTGAAGATCATAGAGTATAAATCAGAGGAGACATTTCGTTTTGACAGATTTACATTGAATGTCCTGCCACTTGAACACTCCATAGAAAGTTTTGCTTTTTATATCAAAGAGAATGATGTCACGAACAAACTCAATGAAGCAAAATTGAGATCTATAGGTCTTGAACCATCGCCACTCTATGGTGAACTACAAAAAGGAAACAGCATTACATTTCAGGGTAAAAAGCTTGAACCCAAGGCGTATATGCTCGAACCAATTGAGGGAAGATCTGTGATCATAGCAGGAGATAACA
>JBNLDB010000269.1:0-2107 GCA_050304115.1 Sulfurovum sp.
CAGATGAGTGCAAGCCTAAATAGTTCTGACTATAATCATCTAGACCGATAATAGGCCCTTTTTCACTTCCAATAAATAATTGATCAATACTATCAAGCTCAAATGCTCTCTTTGCATAAATAATAATATCATTAATGGTGATAAAGACTTCAGCAAAGATCTTCATAAAACTTTGTTGATAATCACTATTTGTTGTTTTAAGGCCTTCTGATTCTAGTACATTGTAAAACTCTTTTTCATCAACTTTTTCCCCTATCGATTCACAATACTTATCATAAATCTGTTCTAAGGAGAACTCTATGGATTTCGAATAGAGATATTGACCATTTTCATACACTGTCACAAACGCATCATTTTGCGTAAAATAAACAAAACAATGTGCTTTATTATCTTGCAGTATCTCTTTTTTATACAATGGTTTATAAAGAAGCGGTGCAGGGACAATAAGGTCTATATATTTTGTTTGCTCTTTTATAGGGAGATAGAGTTCATCCAGCGACTCAGGTTCAGCCACAAAAATATGAAATTCCCTCTCTTCTCCTGAACTTTCAACTTCAACCGAAGAGATCGTGTAGGTATTAGCCTGGTCCAGGCCTAACTCTTCATACGCTTTGATATCGATTATATCTGCAATATCTTCTTCGGGGATATTTCTACTTATATTTACTTTTGTAGAAATAATATCTTTATTATTCACATATGAGGTAATAAAGTTTGAAGTATTGTAGGTGAGCTTATCTAAAGGTTTAAAGACATCATTTTTAAATGCATAACTTTTACTTGTGTATGCATTAACCGTAACAACATTTTTTACAGTAGATTCTGACGATTTTTTTTTCAAAAACATTTTAAACTTCCTTCCTTGTTGAACAATTATATATGTTATAATATTAAAACAATCTTACAAAATGTAAAACTTTCTAAAAATATAACTTTTTTTAATTATTGATCTTTAATTTAACAGGAAGTGCCCCTATAGAGGGTGTATATAGGGTTTATGAAAATGATTCTTTCTCTATTTTTAGATGATATATCCGAACTCTTCTAAGCCATCTTTGTTTTTACTCCACCCTTTTTTAACTGCTACATGAAGGTCTAAAAATATTTTTTTACCTGAAAAGAGTTCCATCTGTTCACGTGCAAGTTTTCCTACACGCTTGATCCCTGCACCTTTTTGACCTACGATCATACCTTTTTGTGTCTCTTTTTCAACCACGATAGTGGCATAGACTTTATCGATCGTAGCACTCTCGTCGATCTTTTCGATGGTGACATCACTCTCATAAGGTATTTCATCACTGAGGTTCTCAAAAATAGACTCACGGATCAATTCCTTATAGATATCCCGTATATGTTCTGTTGTAAGGATCTCTGGGTCGTAGAGAAAAGGAGATGTCGGCAGGTGCTTACATATCTCGTCAAGCAGCTGTGTTTTGCCTACTTTCTTATTGACAGAAAAAGGAATGATCGCTTCAAAATGGTCTTGGTATTTTTGATACTCACCCAACTTGGCCAATATATCACCCTGTTTGACATGATCGATCTTGGTAAGCACAACGATGTGCTTGACACCTTTGGCTTGTGTAAGTTTTAAAAATTTTTCATACTCTGTAAGCTTATCCGTGACAGGTGCAAGAAAAATGATAAGATCACTGTCTCCCATCGCCTTGAGTGCTTCATCCAACATGAATTGATTCAATAGTCTCTCTTTTTCATGAATTCCCGGGGTATCCACAAAAATGATCTGTGCATCATCATGCATAACGATAATATTCATACGTTTACGTGTTGCCTGGGCTTTCTTTGAAACCATAGCAAGTTTTTCGCCGACGATATGATTGAGTAGCGTGCTTTTCCCCGCATTGGGTCTTCCCACCACTGCAACAAAGCCAGCTTTTGTATCTACTTCCTCTTTCTCATGATCAAACATTTCATTTTCCTTTTAAGTGACCCGTTGCTTTCGCCTACTTCTAAAGTCCTATCTATAATATATAACGGGTTGCATCTTCATCTTCAACCACTCTGCTTATCTTCTCTTCTACCAATGCTTTATCCACATGGAGTGTTTCACCTTTATGTTCATCTGCAGAGAAACTTATCTCTTCCA
>JBNLDB010000270.1:0-2105 GCA_050304115.1 Sulfurovum sp.
CATCATTCCCGGAATTGGTTGTCAGTATCTCTGCCGCGGTCAAAGGGAAAGTGGACATGGCCATTGGGAATATCATCGGTTCAAATATGGCAAACACTTCTGTGGTCCTCGGTGCAGCAGCCTTCGCAAAACCTATGAGCATCGATGCACCTGCCTATATCTTCGATATTGCTACCATGATTGTTGCCACACTGATTCTTGTATTTATTACAGCGAACAAACTCTACAACAAATCAGCAGGTATCAGCCTCATTATTATTTTAGGACTCTTTTTAAATAATACTTTACAGCACATGTAAAGTATTATTTTGAACTGTGACTCTCCCCGCCTTTTACAGCTGCACCTGCTGCAGAGAAGTACCCTTGTCTGTAAAGCCATTTATAGATATCTGCTGTAATAGGACCTGCCGTACTACCGCCATGACCTCCATGTTCCACCAGTACGGTTACAATGTATTTAGGATCATCATACGGCGCATAGGTCGTGATCCAGGCATGTGAACGATGAAAGTAGGCCAGCTCTTCCTCTTTTAAACGTTTTTGTGTCGATTGGGGGATGGAGGTGACTTGTGACGTACCTGTCTTACCGGCAACCACGACAGGGAGTTCACTCATCGTTTTGTATGCCGTTCCGCCTCTGACATTACACACATCGTACATCCCTTTTCGGATCTCGTTCAAATAGTAAGTGTTAAACTTCAAAGACTTCAATTCAGGCTCTATGCTCTTACCGTCCACTTCCTTTGCAATGAACGGTCTGGCAAGGGATCCCGTAGCGATCAGGCCTGTATAACGTGCGACCTGTAACGGCGTCACCAGGTCATATCCTTGACCTATGGCTGAGATCACTGTCTCCCCCATATACCATGGCTGCTTATAACGTTTCATCTTCCATGCCTTATCCGGCATCACACCTGCATATTCACGTGGCAGATCCACACCTGTTTGTACACCCAGACCAAAAGTACGAAGGTTTTCTGCCATCGCATCGATACCAACTTTTAAACTTTTGTTGTAAAAGTAGACATCACAACTCTCTCGTATCGCTTTTCTAAGATCAACCTTCCCATGTCCCCATCGTGACCAGCATCTAAACTTATGTTTGCTGGTACCCAATGTAATATGTCCATTACAATACTCCGGTGCTCCAAGAGAATTAGGCAATGCTTTGGAAAATGCCAAAGCCATACCCATTTTGATCGTAGAACCAGGGGGATAGGTTCCATGTATAAACTTGTTGGTAAATGGATAGTTGACATCCTCTTGCAGGGCTTTCCAATCTTTGGTACTGATACCTCCCACAAAAAGATTGGGATCATAAGAAGGGTAACTGACCGCAGCCAACACTTCACCGTTGGTACGCATGACCACTGCCACACCCGTGTCCTCGCCAAAACGGTCATAGATCATCTTTTGGAGCTCTATGTCAATATTGAGCTGAATGTTCTTGTTGTCTTTTGGAAGCTCTTTTTCCAGTATCTCTATGGCTTTGTTCGTTGCCGTTACTTTACTGATCTCATAGCCCAGTTCACCTTCAAGTACTTCATTATAATAGCGTTCCAAACCACTTTTCCCTATCTTGCCGACTTCATTGACTACAGGGTCCTTTTCATTCTCTTTTTGGTTGGACCTTCCTGTATATCCGACGATATGTGCGGCATACTTTCCATAAGGATAATAACGTTTTGTTTCTGCTTCTATTTTAATATTCTCTATGAGACTCAGCTTTGGATAGGCACCCATCATATCTGCATAGTGTATAAAATCAACCACCTTGATATACTTATGGTTGTAGGGTGAGTTGTGTTTTTTATAAACCTTTAACATCACAGTTTTATTGAGATCCGGGAATGACTCAATCAGTTGTTCAATGACATTTTCCAGCTGATGGTTCTTCACTTTCAAGTGTGGAGCAATAGAGAGTGAAAAACCGATCTGGTTCATGGCTAAGAGGTTTCCACGGACATCTGTTATCTCACCTCTGACAGGTTTGATAAACTGTTTTCTTTCTATATTCTCTTTTGCCAAGCCTTCATAGTAAAAATTTGATTTGATACTGACATGATAGAGTCGTGTGATCATCACACCCCAAAAGATCAGAAAGA
>JBNLDB010000271.1:0-2100 GCA_050304115.1 Sulfurovum sp.
CAATATTTTCAGACAAACCTATATCACATTGAAATACTTTAAGAAGTTTTATCCTGATATCCATGCGCTAACATTTTATACTGAAGTCATGCTACTGCATACTCTCTTTACTCAAATGCTTTTGATCTACCAATCTTTTTCTTTGGCTAGATAAACGTCAACAGAGCGCTTTTTTAGTTGTCTGGCAGGGATAATCTTAGGAGTGTCGTTAAAAAGGGCTTGAAATGCATTTGAGAGTCTTTTATTGTCATAAACTAGAGCTGTTTTATGTCTACGATAGTCAAATATTCTTCCGATACAAATGATACATGCAGAGATTGCATCCCTTTGATTTTATCTTTCGTCAAATTTTTTCAGTTCTTTTTCATACTCCTCTTTGAGCTGTTGCCGCATTGTTTCATATTTGTTCGCTCTTAAATTCTTGATCTCTTTGGTTAATGCTTCGATCTCTCTATTTTTTTCGTTAATGATATGGATATAGCTATCACAATTCTTCTCTATGGTCCATGTATAGTAATGGCGGTAGATGATGGGCCTTTTTCGCGGCTTTTTTCTTGGTTTTTTGATCGTGTCTCTGGTGATTTTTTTTGTGGTGCTCATCTCTGCCCGTATTGTTGGGTAAAGGTCAGGGTCTGTCTCTTCTGCACTGTAACTTGTTTGGGTAGCAGTGAAAAGTATGATGATGCTGAACAGTAACTTTTTCATTTATTTCTCTTTCTTTTCTTTTATTTCGAATAAGGTTTCATCCCGTTTACTAGATTGTGAATATATCTAAATTTAAGCCTACCATATTAACATATATTAAAAATTATTGTATACTCTTTCTCGTAAATACATAATTAGGATTTTATGATGGACAAAAGTTTATTTTTCTTTATTGTCATAGGTATTGGATTTCTTTATTTTATCACCAATTTTGTAGGTGACATCCAACAAGATGAGAAGTTTCAAAATGAAGAATATAAGGAAAAGCACCAATTCGACCAGTATCAAACCGTTGACAGTATAGGTCGGGAAATACTTGATATGACCGATACACCAGCAAGTGTACAAGTACAGGCATGGAATAATTCTAAGTTGAAAACAGAGTTTTTAGAGCTTTTCCCTGATTTTTCTGAAATGAAAATATTTGTCAAAGAGAGGTTGAGAGGGGAGATCTTGAAGGCGAAACTTATTGCCTCTATCGATAGTGTGGAAAGTCAATACTTTTCTGGGAAAATGAATGCAGAACAAGCCAAGCGAGAGCTTAGCTTATTGAAATAGTCGAGGTTAACGACAAGGATCGGACATTCTGTTTCTGTCTGCATAGAGATAGACTTCAACTCTTCTGTTAAGTGCTCTATTTGTGGCAGAATCGTTTGGTGCAATAGCTTTGTTATATGAGCATCCTTTTGTGTATGGTCTTCCGTTCACGGCAAGGATATCACTGACTGTAGCTGCACGTCTTTGTGAAAGTCCAAGGTTGTATTGGTAGCTTCCGACATTATCTGTAAATCCTGCTACACCTACAACAGTTTGAGGATAGTTACGTAATACTTGTGCCACTTTTTGTACTTTATTTCTTGCATTAGACTGTAGTTTTGATGATCCCGTTGCAAACATCATGCGGTCTCTAAATATGATCTTTACATAGTTATTGTATTTTGATACCACGATGTCTCTACGTGGATCAAGCGCTGCTAGAGGGTCATTATTCACACCTGTACCCAGTGCACGGGCAACTTCATTGGCCTGCTGGTCCATATTGTAGCCGATAGCCCCACCTACAGCAGCACCTAAAAGACCACCAATGATGGCACTTTTCGCATCATGTTTGCCTGTATTATAGCCTATCATTGAACCTGCCAGAGCACCGGCAGCTACACCTGTTTTTGTACGATCGTAACTTTCATCTTGAACTAGGCCTGGCTGATTGTAACATCCTCCAAGCATAAACGCAGCTAATGTAGCAGCAAATATCGGTTTGGTTAATTTCATTTTATCTCCTTTTGATGATCGTTCTGCCGGTTGGCTGCCATTTTATGAGGCCTACGATCTTCAAGACTATGAACGTCTCGCACGATCTTTTATTCCAACTGTAAACAACGATACACAAAATGA
>JBNLDB010000272.1:0-2100 GCA_050304115.1 Sulfurovum sp.
CAGCCGTACTTGTATGGCAAGTGCAGTGGTTGCCTATAAAAAGGCGATAGGAGCAGATTTCGTACCGGTACGAATGAATGATATCTTCAAGTCTGATCTGCTGATATTAACAGGGGCGAACACAGCTGAAGCTCATGTGGTCTTTCATAATCAAATCAAAAAAGCGAGGAAAGAGGGTTTGAAAGTCGTGGTCATAGATCCAAGAAGAACAGATACAGCAAAAATAGCAGACCTCTATCTACCGATCAAACCGGGAAGTGATATCGACTTTTTTAATCTTCTATCCAAACGTTTGATCGATGAAGAAAAATACGATAAAGCGTTTGTGGCAGACCATATCAACAACTTCGAACTGCTTAAGAACAAGTTCAAACGTGTGCCTGTGACCAAAATGCTTAAACGTACAGGTTTGACACAAGATCAGTTTGATGCATTCTGGGAACTCTATAAGGAAAGTGACAACATCATCACTGCATGGACCATGGGACTCAATCAGTCTGTACAGGGTGTAGACAAAAATCTGGCACTGCTCAATACCCATCTTCTTACAGGAAAGATCTTTAGGGAAGGGAATGGACCTCTTAGCCTTACTGGGCAGCCTAACGCCATGGGCGGAAGAGAGGTAGGTGGTCTTTCCACCATGTTAGCGGTACATCTTGGTTTCGATGAAGAGAGTATCCGTAAGGTATCAAAATTTTGGAAAACCGATAAGATAGACAACAAACCGGGATTGACCGCAACGCAGATGCTTGATGCGGACCTTGATGTTTTGATCATCTGTCATACGGATCCTGTCTATCATCTGCCTCATAGAAAAAGGGTGGAACAACAACTGTCCAAGATCCCTCTGGTCGTTGAGATCAATGCTTATGAGAATTCAGAAACAGCCAAATATGCACATATCAGACTCCCTGCAGCCCCTTGGGGTGAAAAAGAGGGTACACAGACCAATCTTGATCGTACGATCACCAAACAGGAACGTCTTACACGTACATCGATCGATTGTAAACCGGATTGGGAAATATTTCAGTTATTGGCACAATCGTTAGGTTTTGGTAAGGCATTTGATTTTGAGACTCCAAAAGAGATCTTTGAAGAGTATCAAAAGATGACCAAACTTAATGACTATATGGATATCTCTAATGCAGACTATGATGCGCTTACCTACAAACCGTTTGTATGGGGGGAAAAGATCAAAGATTTTTTAACTCCGGACAAAAAAGGGAATCTCTTCTTTGTAGAAAATAAATTGAAGAGCGAAAAGACAAGTTTGGAGTTTCCTTTTTTACTCTTGACAGGAAGAACGAGGGACCAGTGGCATAGCGGTACGAAAACAAACCTTCCTCAAACGCTGCTTATGCACAAGCCGCTGAACTTTTGTGAGATCCATCCCAATGATGCCAAAAAATTAGGTATCAAACATGACGATACGATCAAGGTGATCTCACAAAGAGGAGAATTGGTGACAAAAGCACTGATCACAGAGGATGTCAATGAAAAATGTATCTTTATACCGATCAGTAACCGTGAGATCAATTATCTCACCAATGATCTGTTTGACAGAGAATCTCTGCAGCCTGATTATAATCACAATGCAGTAAAGATAGAGAAGAAACCTTAAATCTTTCGAATTCTTGTTAATAGAATGTTAAGTGTATGATTGTAGTAAGGGGGAGTTTATATAAGATATTGGGTGGCGTTGTTCTCATCAGATTGGTGAGAACAATGCTACTATAATAGGGTGAAGATCTATTTTAGATTTTCAAATGGGTTTTCAACAACATTCTTTCTATCAACGATATAAGGAATAAGTGCTGTTTGTCTAGCTCTTTTGATTGCGCCTGTTACAAGCTCTTGGTGTCTTTTACAGTTACCAGTCAGTCTTCTTGGCATGATCTTAAATCTCTCGCTAAGTGAGAATTTAAGTAATCCCAAGTCTTTGTAGTCTATATAGTCTACTTTTGATTCACAATATTTACAAAATCTTTTTTTGAATTTTCTTCTTTCTGCCATGGTGTTCTCCTAAAACGGTATTTCATCTTCATTGATGTCAATTTCTGGAATGTTTGACGTAGATTGTGGTGCAGTCTTCGGAGCAGA
>JBNLDB010000273.1:0-2095 GCA_050304115.1 Sulfurovum sp.
CGAAGGTCCAGAAGCTTCACAAGCTCACGTGCTTCTTTGAATTTCTGTTTGGCAAAGTTCTCATATTTATCGATCTGGGTCACTTTAAGGTCAGGATAAAATGAATTGTTCATCTGAATGGTCAGTTCATCCTTAACAAACTGTACAGAAAGATCCGGCAGTATAGGTGGCTCGCTAGGCATATATTTGAGTGCTGGCGGATTTTTCAAACGTTTGAGTACCTCTTTTGCATCATGCATACGGGGATGTTTTAAAAATTTTTCAAAAGATTCAAACTGGACAATGATCGCACTTAAAAGAATACTCAGCTCCTCATCCAATTCAAATTCATTCAATTGAAAAAGAAAGGATTCTTTGTAGTCCATCGCCCCTACGCCATAAGGCAGCAGATAGGCAAACCGTTGTCGTACGGATTCTGCCTGGTAAGCATCGACACCACATTGTTTGGCCACTTCTTCAATATCACCCTCAAAATATCCTTCATCATTGATATAAAAGATGATCTGGTGTGCGATCTTTTGTGAAATAGGTGTAGGAAAAAGCGGTGCGGTGATCTGTTCATCGAGTTTTTCATAGAGTGATTGTGTCGATATGCTCATCCACTCGATCTCATCGCTTGATGCATTGGAAACATGGTTCTGATATTCAAGATAGGCTTGATGTGATCTATCGGATGAACCTTCACTCACCTCAAAACCGGAATTCACTTCTAAACAAGGGTTCTCATTGGCAATGTTCTGAATGTGTTTATCCAGATCAGACAAAGAACATTGAAGAAGAGGTAACCAGGTCTGCATAGAGAGACGAGGTAGCTGTTTTTGTTTAAAATGAAAAGATTGTTTCATGCTATAATATTTCCTGCTTTATCTTTATACTTTATATCGTTTTATAGTATCAAGTTTTTGTGAATTAAATATGAATTTACTATGATTTATGCAATTTTTGTTCTAGAAAATATCACGATGGATCCTTGTAAAAAATATCTGCTTGATATCTTTTAAAATGATTCATAGGTGTCCCCAGCGTACTGGAGACTTGACGATCAAAGATCTAGTATTTGATACGGATCAACCCGTTAGGCTGAACGATCTTCATTTGACATGCTAGACGTGCTTTTGCATTTGTTTCTGCAATATTCTGCATCACGATCTTCTCTTTTTCTGTCATATCGCTCAGAAACTCCATACCAGACTCGATCAATACCACACAAGTTCCACACTCTCCATCACGACACCCGAACGGCAATGCAGATCCAGAAGCCTCTACAATATCCTGAATGGTTTTCCCCGGTTTTACATTGATCGCTAAAAAATCATTGATGATCTCTACTCTTGTTGTCATTATTTACTCCTTCATTATTCGATACGTTGGAAGCGTTACCATTATTCCTACCAACACGCAAAAGAACGTCTCCTTGTTCATCAAGAAGACGTTTGTCCCGTTTATCATCAAATCCGCAAAAGATGATATGAACGATTCCCCTTCCTTCTTATTTTTCCAGTATTTATACCAATGGCATGTACAAAAACCTTCGTCAATACCCAAAATCAGTCATTGCTTCCTTTATTTTGAGATTGCTCTGCTATGGCTTTTTCTGCAGCTCTTTTCGCACGGTGTTCCCGTATCCATCTGAGTTCATCTTCGACTTCATCGTAGCCATCTACGTCATCAATGGCTTCGAGTTCTGCTTCACGGCATCCATAAGTGTCACCCTCTTCGATAAAGTGGATCTCATAAATACGGATCACTTGAAGCCAGTCACCTATACGAACTACATATCCTTCTGCTCCGGGAGGAACCAAAATGGCATTAGGTTCATGGAAAGGGTTGGAACCGTCATTACGTATCGGTTTTGTGATCCTTACACGTTGTCCCAGATAAAATGTCGGGAGTATCTCATCTTTAGTTGAAGCTGATATTTGGCTGGCTTGTGCATGCGTGTACTCCATTGCTTACCTCCTCTTCATCACTACATTCTGACGATGTTGAACATGTACTGCAGGCACTAGGTTTATCAAATGTATCCCAAATCTCTGCAGCAGACGGGGAATACCCATTTTCAAAGTTCTTATAGACAGAGATCAGGGCAAATTTA
>JBNLDB010000274.1:0-2092 GCA_050304115.1 Sulfurovum sp.
CTGTTACACTAAAATATTTCATCTTATAACCTCGCTACTCTATAAATTTCTGCAATGGTCGTTTTACCTTCCAATGCTTTATGGACACCATCTTCAAACATGGTAATGAATCCTTCTTCCTCCGCCTGTTTCGTCAGTTCCTCTTTAGATGCATTGCTTGCGATCATGCGTGACATGGTTTCACTAACAGTCAATACTTCAGAGATCATCTCCCTTCCTGCATAACCGCTATGTCCACACTCTTTACACCCCTCTCCTATATAGAACGTAGGGTTTTCAGGAAGGTATGCTTCAACTGATTTTCGAAGTGTTACATCAAGTACAGTCTCTTTCTTACAATGCACACATATCTTACGGACAAGTCTTTGTGCCTGTATCGCAACCAATGCGCCACTGACCAGATACTCTTCAATACCCATATCCAAAATTCTTGTCACTGCAGAGATCGCATCATTTGTATGCAGCGTAGAGAGAACAAGGTGACCCGTCAATGCTGCCTGGATGGCAATTCGCAATGTCTCCTTATCCCTGATCTCCCCGATCATAATTTTGTCCGGATCCTGTCTGAGTATAGACCTTAATGCATCTGAAAAACCCAATCCAACATTCGGGTTCACATGCACCTGCTGTAGACCAGCCATCTGATATTCCACTGGATCTTCCACGGTAATGATCTTGTCTTTAACATCTTTGATCGCATTGAGTGCACCATACAGTGTGGTCGTTTTACCAGATCCGGTAGGTCCAGTAACAAGTACGATACCGTAAGGTACTTTGATCGATTCAGAAAATCTGTCATAACAAAATTTACTCATACCTGCTTCTTCAAGCTTGATCATCGCTTTAGATTTATCCAGGATACGAAGAACGATAGATTCACCAAATATCGTTGGTAACGTCGAAACCCTAAAGTCAAAATCTTTTTTTGATACGGTCGCGGAGAATCTACCATCCTGTGGTTTTCTTTTTTCTGCAATATCCAGGTTTGAGAGCAGTTTCATTCTTGAAGCCAATGGATTAAATATATCCTTATCAAATGTAAAACTTTGGCGCAATATACCATCTACACGAAATCTGACAATACAATTGATTTCCATCGCTTCAATATGGATATCACTGGTACCTGCAAATATCGCTGATTTCAATATCACATCTATCAGTTTTAAAACCGCAGGTGATTCATCCGCTTTTTCTTCAGCTTTTCCCTCTTGGGCCAGATCCTTACGAATATCTGCCACCAATCCTTTAATACTCTCATTAATTTCTAGACGCTGTAAATGCTGGTGTATCTGTGAGGGTTTAGCAATCGCTATGCGGATAGGTTTCTTCGGGAAAAGTCTTTGTATGGCATCTTGGGCTGCCATATCAAGAGGATCATCAAATACAATAAGTACATTTAGATCACTCTCTTCTATAGGAATAATATTATATTTGAGCAATTGACTGTATGAGATTTTTGAAAAAAGTTTCATATCAATTTCAACATCATCCAAATCTATATATTCTACATGTAGTGTTTTTGCCACCTCTTCTATAATAGGAACAATGTTTATACCCTCTATCTTCTCAAGATGTGACAAGGTAATCACACCTTGCCTTATCTTCTTAGCCAGAAATATCTCTACTGTATGCAGATCTGTCATCCCTTCAGCTAGAAGGTTAGCAAAGGAAATCTTCTTAGGAGGCCTACTTTTTACCAAAGTAGAAATTGCTTCTTTTGTGATAAGATTTTCTTTAAGCATGATTTCAATGAGTTTTACCATTTGCCACTCCCTACTATACTCATAAAGTATACCATAATACTCAATTTACTTTTATAATTTATCATTTTCAATCCGATATAATAACTTTTTTGCCTCTTGGGAATCTGATTGTTTCAAATAAGAGTTGAGAATAGATATGGCCTCATTTTTATGACCCAGTTTTACCTTTGATTTGACAAAAATGAGTAAACTCTCTTCTTTACTCTCATCCAGTTTGTTGGTTTCTAATGCCCAATATTCTGATTTTTCATAATTTCCATTGTTATAATAACTTCTGGCTAAAAACAGAGCATCATCTATATCATGTGATTCATAAAAACGCTTTTCTA
>JBNLDB010000275.1:0-2091 GCA_050304115.1 Sulfurovum sp.
AGCGCGTTTTTGTCCAGTCTGTAAGGCTGCATCTTTACCTCTCTTTTGGGTAGTAGGCGATAGTATTGACAGAGGCTTCACGCATGAGTTTCTCTATAGGCATCTCTTTCTTTAAAATGGTGCTGACGGTGAGCCGTCTGGCACCGATGACTACCAGTTGTGCCGTGGATTTTGCGATATGGGTAAGAATGCTTTTGGTTTCATTTTGACTGAAACCGTGTTCTATACGGAGGGTAAAGGGCATAAAATGTGACAGTTTCATATAATGCCGGAGATTATAATTGATCAGTCCAAGTTGTGTTCTGGCTTTATGCATATCTACAGCAGCAAGTGCTCTTCTTGACATGACCGATACAGAATAGATCTCACTTTCAGCCCGATAGCTAGAGGCTAAAGAGGCAAAAAAAGCGAATTTTTTCACCGAAAGTCTATCCTCTTTGATCGAGAGTATCATTTTATCAATATCCATGATAGAACTGATATTGACGATACGTACAATGGCGATGTCTGCATTGAGATCCATTTTTGTTAATGCTTCGCTAAACGAGCCACTGATAAGACTTTTATATTTGCGTGTGTTGCAGAATATGATATCGATATCGATACCGGAGAGAAACGTTTTGATCGTTTTATGAGATGATCTTTCAAGGATAACCGTTTCTGTTTGTACCTCTTGAGAAAGAGCAAGCGTGCTGATGCGATCCATACTTGCTCTGACATCTTCAAGATCATCTTTTTCGTTTTCACTATGAAACAGGAGAAGGGGTAATCCTTGACCTTTGGCATACTTGAGGGCATAGAGTGCCATACTCTCAGCCGTAATGGTACCGTTAAGCGCAGCGATGACTTTCATAGAGAATCTCCTTCTGGCTAGAGTAAATGAATCATCCGTTGGTATAGATCGTCACACGATATCACATCTGCTGTATTATAGCATGATGATGTGCCAAAACTAAACAGGCAGAGATCTTCTTTTTATTGTGCCGATACTTAGTCAGAACTAAGCAATAATAGGGTATAATTCCGCAATATAAACTTACAAGAGGATGTTTTAATGGAAGGTGTATTTACTTACCTGGGGGCAATTTTCGGTCACGGGCAAATGTTGTTTGTTGCACACTTGGTTGCAGTGGCAATCATTATAATCGCTATAGCAAAAATGGCAACGAAGAGTCTTAGAGCAGTACCGACAGGTACACAAAATGTTATGGAAGCATACCTTGGCGGTGTGATCGCTATGGGTAAAGATGTGATCGGTGAAGAGCTTGCGAGAAAGTATCTTCCGCTTGTTGCAGCGGTTGGACTCTTTATTTTTGTGTCTAACGTGATCGGTATTATCCCAGGATTTGAAGCTCCGACTTCAAACATCAACATTACGTTGCCTTTGGCACTTTTAGTATTTTTCTACTACAACTACGAAGGGATCAGAGAGAACGGTGTGATCAAATACTTTGCACACTTTGCAGGACCTGTGAAACTATTGGCACCGTTGATGTTCCCGATCGAGATCGTTTCTCACATTTCAAGAATCATTTCACTTTCATTCAGACTTTTCGGTAACATCAAAGGGGATGATCTTTTCTTATGGGTACTTCTTATGTTGGTACCTTTCATTGCACCACTTCCAGCATACCTACTACTTACGTTCTCAGCATTGCTTCAGACGTTTGTATTTATGATCCTTATCTATGTCTACCTTGCAGGTGCCGTAGCTATGGAAGATGATCACTAAGATCACTTCGGAGACTTCTATACATGAGACTGCAGAACGGACCTTTGAGTTTTGTAGTTAACTTTCTCTTAGGCGTAGCATGGGCATCCGTCCTGCTAGGCGCCGTTACTTCATTTCTCGCTTTTTACCAAGAGAGTCTGCTTTTAGCCTTCATATCAGCCTTTATAGGTGCATTGCCCGGTATGATATCGGTACTTTTACTTGAGCATATCATCACAGGAAAAGAGAGATATATGGAACAGAAAAAACAGACAGCACTGCTTGAAAAAATTCTCGAAGAAAAAGAGAAACATTACAACCAATGATCGGTTATGCTATCACTGACCCCTCTACCTTAGACTTCAACCATTTAGAACGTG
>JBNLDB010000276.1:0-2088 GCA_050304115.1 Sulfurovum sp.
GCTGCTGTCTGGTCCCCTGTTTGTTCATCGATCGGATAGGAGAATACAGGATTGATCGGTCCAAATCCTGACTGCCATTCCAGAACCACACCTGTTGATGATCTTGTGATCTCATCAAAACTATCCTCACCGATCATACCGTAATCATAGAAGAATGCCAGTCTCATCTTTGCAGCTTCAGAAAGTGGAATACTCGCTTCAACACTTGCAGAGGCTCTATGTTTACCACCCGTACGTGTATACGTTGTTGGGTCCAATGGTGAAAGCGTATAAGGCTGATATCCTCTGACAGACCCTATTCCCCCTAAATAGAGCTTTTCAGCAATAGGAAGGTACTCGTCATCATCACTGATAATAGTTGTCATTCTTCCTTTCAGACGCAAGATAAGATCATAATCGATCCAATCTTCCAATCCATAATAGAGTCCGACTTTTGCACTTGTTTTTAAAATATCTGCAAAACCGCCAGGATATTGTGTCGCATTATAATCATCTCCATCCAGCTGTCCATACTCGAAATTCAGTGCTGCGATCATCCCTTCTCTTGGTACATAGAAATCATCCGTGTTGTCAAAACTTATACTTGCAAACACGGAGGTCTTTTTATACTGATCATTATAAAGATTAAAATAATAATCATTGAAGAGTGTATTATTTGTATCATTGATCGTTGACTGATTATCGACATACCCAACCCCTACAGAAGCATGGAAATATCTGTAGAATTCTCTACCTATGTTCAGAGATCCACCTAACTGGTCTTGTGTATAGTCAATATATTCATACTCTTTTTTATACAAACTGAGTCCCAAACTATACATACTGTCCCACACTTTTGGATTGACAAACGAGAGATTGTAATTGGTTGAAATTTTTGAGATTTCAAAACCTAAGGTCGTGTTGATACCTGAACCAAAGAAGTTCCTGTCTGAAATAGACGCATTGAACATCAAACCTTCATAACTTCCATATCCACCACCTGCAGAGATCGTACCTGTAGATGTCTCTTTTACCTTTACGAGAAGATTGATCTTGTTCGCTGAGATCCTCTGACTCTCAACATCTACTTTTTCAAAGAACCCTGTTCTTCCCAATGCATTCTTTGAATCTTTAAGGTCCCTGGCACTGAATGTATCACCAGGTGCCAAATAGATATAACGGCGGATCACCCTGTCTTTAGTTGTGTCGTTACCCGAAATGATCACATCATTGATCGTTACAACTTCTCCCGGTTGGACCACATAGTTCAGGTTAATGATCTTCTTTTCGGGATCTTTATGCATTTGCGGAGCCACTTTTACAAAGGCATAACCAAGGTTACCTACCTCCTCTTCCAAAATACTGATATCTTTTCGCATACGCTTAATGTTAAAGATCTTACCCTCTTTCAATATCAGTTCATCTTTGAGATCTTCGGTATTAAGCCCTTTGACATCTTGGGAGATGCCTATGGTTCCTACACGATACTGTATCCCTTCAACGATCTGATAGTCTACTTTAGCCTTATAAGAACCAAAATCTACCCTCATAAGCGGTTTACTGACATAGGCATCCAAATACCCATGTCTCATGTAGACATCTTTGACCCTATAGGCATCATATTCAAGCTGGTCTACCGTCGCTTCACCGTTATTTCTCCATGGCATCCAACCAAGGAAATCCTTTTCTTTGTTCGCCAGGTCCAATTCAATATCATTTTGAACCAACTCTTCTGCACCCACAAAGTTTTGTTCTTCGATAATGATCTTCTCACCTTTATTGACATCAAAGACGATCGCCATACTGCTTTCGCCTATAGGGGTCGTACTCACATCCACCACTGTATCATAGTAGCCTTGGCTTTCCAGCTTTGCGATCAGTGTTCTTTTGGCTTTCTTTACACGTCTTTCATCATAAAGGTCACCTTTTTTCAAACCTATACCTTCCAGAAGCTTCATACCATCATCGCCTGATCCATACCCTTTGATATCGACATTCGCAATAGCCAGTTTTTCTTTAAAATGATAAATCAGTACGCCACCCTGCTGGTCCACCCATACGTCTTTAAAATATCCCTGTGCAAACAAGTTTTTAATGGAACTGTTGATC
>JBNLDB010000277.1:0-2063 GCA_050304115.1 Sulfurovum sp.
AAACGTTTTGGAGAGTATGAGAGTCGTGAATATACAGACTTCATGAAACTCAAAGCGTCATTTTTAGGTATCAAAGATGTTTACAAGGACCAAAAATTGATCATAGACAGTATCGCTGCGGCTAAAGTGTATATCAACCGTTATCCGGGCTCTCCTTATGCACCGCTTGTCAATACCATGCTGATAAGATTACATATGAGTCAATACCTGCTCAATGAAAATATCGCAGCACTGTATGATCGTACAGGTAAAGAAGAGGCAGCAAAGATCTATCGAGAGAAAAACAAAGGCTCTGTGGTCGAAATGACCGATATTACACCGCCTGAAAAAGGTATTATCGGTTATGTCTTTGATTAACTGTTTACCGTGGGTACATTTAATGCACTGCAATAAAGGTGCATTCGTGTCCACTCAAATTATATACAATAAAATTTAAATATTTTTAAAGGAGCAAATAGTATGCAACTCAGTGATTATGATGCATTTCCCACTACCTTACCGATAGTGGTGGAGGATGAGCTTTTCCTCTACCCTTTTATGATAAGTCCCATTTTTCTTACAGACCAAAAAGATATCGATGCCGCAGCCGATGCGATGGAAAATAACTCGTTACTCTTTGTGACATCTTCGATGCCTGGAAAAGAGGGTACACATGATTTTGATAGCATGTATAAAGTAGGGGTGATCGGATCGATCATGCGTAAAGTACATATACCTGACGGTAGGGTCAAGATACTTTTCCAGGGACTTGCCAGAGGAAAGATCGTCGAACCTCAAGAAGGGGCTTTTAACCGAGCTATCATAGATGTGGTCACTTTGGAGAGTTATAATAAGCTCAAAGCGGATGCTTTGATGGATATTCTCAGAGACAAGGTCAAAAAACTCTCTGCTCTGAACTCTCAGATACCAGCAGACCTTGTACGTACTATAGAAGAGAATGATGAACCGAACCGTATCGCAGACCTTGTTTCATCTATGTTGAAGCTGGATAAAGAAGTCGCTTATGTCCTTTATGTGGAACTCAATATCGAGAAACGTCTCTTGGGACTCATTGACATTGTCACCTCCCAGATAGAGTCTGCAAAAGTGCAGCGTGAGATACGTACAAAAGTCCATACCAAGATAGAACAGACCAACAAAGAGTATTTCCTTAAAGAACAGCTCAAAGAGATCCAGCAAGAGCTGGGCATGGATACGCAAAGGGAAGAGGAGATCGCTAACTTTAGAGAGAAGATAGCCGAACTCAAACCTCATATGCAAGAGGATGCGTTCAAAGAGATCAGTAAACAGTTAGACCGATTTGCCCGTATGCATCCTGATTCTGCCGATGCCAATGTGCTTCAGAGTTACCTGGAATGGGTACTTGAACTTCCTTTTGGTAAGTTGACCAAGAAAAACCTGAGCGTGAAAGATGTTGCACTTGAACTTGATCATGACCATTATTCACTGGAAAAACCCAAAGAGCGGATCGTTGAATTTTTTTCAGTACGTGAACTTGCGGAGCTTAGAGGGATCAAACAAAAAGAGACAGGGGGTGTCATCCTTTGTTTTGCGGGACCTCCGGGTGTAGGTAAGACCTCACTTGCCAACTCCATTGCTACTGCATTGGGAAGACCGCTTGTGCGTATGGCGCTGGGTGGACTTGAAGATGTCAATGAGCTTAGAGGGCACAGAAGAACGTATGTGGGCGCAATGCCTGGGCGTTTAGTGCAAGGACTCATCGAAGCCAAAAGTATGGACCCTGTCATCGTACTTGATGAGATAGACAAAGTAGGACGCAGTATGAGGGGTGACCCGACAGCTGCTCTGCTTGAGATACTTGACCCGGAGCAGAACAGTAAGTATAGGGATTATTATCTCAATTTCAATATTGATCTGAGCAAAGCGATCTTTATCGCTACGGCCAATGACGTGGGACGTATACCTGCACCACTGCGTGACAGAATGGAATTCATAGGGTTGAACTCTTATACACCTAAAGAGAAGTTTGAGATAGCAAAACGCTATCTCATACCTCAGGAGCTTAAAAAGCATGCACTGAAGAGTAGAGAGTTCTCCATTAC
>JBNLDB010000278.1:0-2061 GCA_050304115.1 Sulfurovum sp.
ATGCTGTCACTTCAAACCCTGTGTCTGACAAATACTCTTTGATAGCACCCTGGAGCATCAGCTCATCTTCAAGTAGTAATACTTTCATTCTGCTCCTTCTTTTTAAACCTGTAAGAGAATAGTGTCATCTCATCATCAGATCGTACATCTATTTTAACATGTTCTTTTTGACATATCGTATAGACGATCTCCAGTCCCAATCCAAAGCCTCCGCGTACATCGTTCTCGCGTTCGAACGGCTTAAAGATACGTTCCGTATCTTCTATTTTAGGAGAGTTGCCTATAAACTCTAAAATGACCTCTTCTTTTTCTTCTTTCAGTACCACCATTATATCTGTACCCCGGTTGGCATACTTGATGGCATTGGATAGATTGTTGTCTATGATTCTTTGCAATTCCTCTTCACTGAAATAGATCGAAATATGACTGTCTATCTCTTCAATGATCTTGTGTCTATTTCCCAATGCGATCTCAGCAAAAAAATCCACTCTCTCTTTCAGAAAAGCGGACATGTCCAAATGTTTTTTTCTATAGTCAAAACGGTTTTTCTTCACCATGTAGCTCAGATCAGCATAGATATTGGAGATGATCTTACTGGCTGCTTCTATTTTTCTCAGATACCTGTTCTCCCCTTCTTTCATTTTAAAGAGATCGATATGGGTCATGATCACTGCCAAAGGCGTATTGATCTCATGAATAGAGTGTTTGATGAAACTGTCTTGCGCCTTCACCAGTGAAGCATTGAAATCTTTCTCCTGTTCCAGTAAGATATTTTGTTCACTAAGGTCTTTTGTTTTTTGTTCTACCTTTGATTCAAGTGTGAGGTTCAACTCTTTGAGTTTCTGTTTTCTTTCTTGAATAGCCGTGATCATTGTATTAATATAATGCACCATTTTTTTAAACTCAGAGAGTCGTATATTTTCTTCATCTATTCTTTCATAGGTGGATGCAGCTTTTTTGAAATAACGGTTGAAGAGTGATATCTCTTTGTTAAGTATATGATTTGTAATGAGAATTCCTACCATCCCTACGATAAATAAAATAATCAGGAGGAGTACCATTTGAAGGGAGTAATGGTTCAGTCTGTTTTCGAGCGTTTCCCTTTGATTTTGAATCACTTTTTCTACTTCATCAAGATAGACGCCGGTTCCGACCATCCAACCCCAGGGTTCAAATGATTTTGCATAAGAGATCTTAGGACTGAGTGAACCTGTAGTTGGTTTTAACCATAGATACTCGACAAACCCGCCCTCTTTAGTCCGTGAGATATCGATAAGGTCCTTGATCACCATCACACCATTGGTATCTTTCGTGTTATAAAGGTTTTTACCTAGATTCTGCCTTTGGATAGGATCAGAAAGTACAACACCATTAAAATCATAGACAAAAATATATCCTGTACCGTCTTGACGCCCGTAAAGTTCTTCTATCGCATGAAGTATCTGTTGTTTAACTGTCTCTTCATCTTGTTCTCTATCTCTTGAAGCATAGGCATCCTTGATAAAATTGAGTACGCGTGTGGTATCAAAGACAATCGTATCTTTTTGTTTTTGAATAAATTCAGCATGCAAACTTTCTGCTTCAATTTCAAAATCCCGATACTCTTTATAGACAACCATTGCCGAGAACACTACGATGACCATAAGCATCAATAGCATACTGACTACATGGATACTTGCAATGGTTTTATTTTTTAAAAAATTGATACTACACTCCATCTGCAGTGACAGCATGGATCATTCAAGCCGACTTCACTGCCATCATACTTTAAATCATACCAGAAACCAAAAAAATTTTTTACATAGGTCCCTATATATTAAGTTTTATTATATGTAAGATAATACCATGATTTGATAAACTATTTATGATATTTATGATAGAATCTCCAAAATTTAACCTATGGAGATGTTCAAATGGATATTACTAAAATCGGACCTGGCGAAAACCCAGATGCTGTAAAAGCAATTATCGAAGTACCACTTAACTCAGCGATCAAATACGAAATAGACAAAGATTCAGGTGCTGTTGAAGTGGATAGAGTACTTTACTCTGCAATGCACT
>JBNLDB010000279.1:0-2058 GCA_050304115.1 Sulfurovum sp.
TTCTATATAAACTTCGGAAACTTCTTTCGTATGCAAGATGGTCCACAGTGCCAACTCTTCTGTTCTCTTAGGTGCTTCAGGGAGTGTAACGACTGCAAAGTCCGCAAGTTTGTCGACTTCTATTTTACCACAGTTGAGACGTAATATATCAGCAGCATCTGCAGTCACTGCACGCAGCAGTTTCTCAGAAAGTTCCTGGATCGGTATATCATGGTGCATCATGATCGCAGCCTTGAGTTCATCGAAGATATTGAGTGAATCATTGGAACTTAACCCGTCTGTAGCGACACTGAAAGGGAGAGACAGTGCTTCAATGGCAAGCCTTCCACACCCCAGGTATCTGTTGGATCGGGGACAATGCGCAATAGAGTGCCCTTTATAGGCCAGATAGTTCAACTCCTCTTTCGTTGCCTGTACACAGTGTGCAAAATGTGTCGGATAGGTGTCAAAAGCATGCATGAACTCTTCAATATTGGTAACAGTTTTGGAAGTGTTAAAGTATTTCAGGAAAAATGCCCTGAGTGTGCCGGAACTGGATTCGAGCCATTCTCTTTCATCTTTTGATTCTAAAAAATGTGCACTGAGAGGCATGGCGTGTTTTTTGGCCAGGTTGACCGCTTTTTGCAGCAGTATGGGATGTACGGAATAGGGAGAGTGTATCGCTATGGCCGGGATGATACGAGAATGTTTGTCACATGACTGTGAGGCTCTTACACGCTCTTGGAAGTCACCATAGAGCATATCTGCATACATGGCATTGGAACCAATAAGTTCATTGAAAAAGACCACACGTTGAGGGGTTTTTTCACACACTTCAAGTTCATTCCCAAAGCTTGAAATGGCACCAAATGTAGTGATGCCTGAACGGATCATGTTTTGACACTCTTGATACATCATCTCATTGTTACATGCACCCACCAGATCTTCTCTATGCTCTATGACAGAATCCAGCCAGGGCTTGAAAGAACCATACATCAATGATGTTTTATTTGCAGAAAATTCCAGATGTACATGGGTGTTGATAAATCCGGGGTAGAGTATCGAATGTGGCTCGGTCTGGATGACCTCTGCATCGGGATAACGTTGAATGAGTTCCTCTAATGGAGCAATATCTTGAATACGTTCTGTAAATGCAACGGCTTGATTTTGTAGATAGCCATCGGGTGTATAGAGAAAGTCTGCATATATTATCTTCATTTTGCCTCACATTTAATATATTTTGATAAAATAATACCTAAATTAAATAAACAAGGTAGAAAATGAAAATAGTAGTGATCCAAGGTCCAAATCTCAATATGCTAGGAATCAGAGAGAAAAATATCTATGGCCCAATGAAATTAGAAGATATCCATTCACAAATGAAAGCGTTTGCTGATCAGAATAAAACAGAGATCGAATTTTTTCAAAGCAATTTAGAGGGTGAGATCGTAGATCGTATCCAGGAGTGTATCGGTGATGCCGATGGTATTATCATCAACCCGGCTGCATATACGCATACGTCTATCGCTATTCGTGATGCTATTGCTGCGGTACAGATTCCGACACTTGAAGTACACCTTTCAAACATTTACCAAAGAGAGGAATTTAGACATAAGTCATTGACAGCACCTGTGTGTGCAGGTCAGATTTCAGGTATGGGGCCATTTGGTTACCACTTGGCAATGGTTGGTATGACACAAATGCTTTCTGAAGTGGCAGCGATGAGAGAACACCAAGCAAAAGCACAAGCAGCAGCACAACAAAAATAATCCTAACCCTTCCTCTCCTCCGAGAGGAGGGCTATACCCTCAATTTTAAACCAGATCAAAAGGTTACCTATGAACTATATGCTCAAAGATGAAAATGCTATCTATTATGAATGTGGCTACAGTTGTGATAATGCACTGTATCTCTCTTTGGGAAGTGAAGCATTTTTTATCACAGACAGCCGTTACACTATCGATGCCACAGAAAATGTACAACATGCAACAGTGGTGATCAATCGTGACCTTTACGGTGAAGCTGTCTCTTTACTCAAAAAGGCCCGGGTTAAAAAAGTGGTCTTTGATCCTAAAGAGT
>JBNLDB010000280.1:0-2042 GCA_050304115.1 Sulfurovum sp.
ATCAAAATTGCTATAATAGTGATTTTTTTCATATAGTGATCCTTTTTTACGAAATTATATCTAACTTTATATTATATAGTATTATTCAGCGGAGTCTTCTTCTAAATCTGCTTCTTTTGTAGGCTTTTGAACCACTTTTGCAAGTATCTCAACATAACATTCTGTCGCACCTGCTGCTTTTACGGCATCAAGTTCCTTGATAAGCGCATCAAAATCAACAGTTTTTGCTGACTCAGGCGTTACACCTATTTTACACTCAAAGTCCCAATAGGTACTCTGTGCATTTTCAAGTTTCTTCTTTTTTTCACGTTTGACATACTTACGTATCTCATGTTTCACTGCTTCTAGTACACGATCTTCATGTTTTTTCTCATCTGTGAGTTTAAATATTTTTTTCATCTTTTATCCTTATTATTTGTTCTATTGCGATTTCGATTGCTTTTACTGTTTTTGGTATCTTCACGACTACCGCTGCTGCGAGGCTTATTACGTGAGTTTTTACCGCCGGTTCCCCGGCCCTTTCCTCCACCTCTTCCATTTTGGATAGGTTCAGCTTTGATGTCTGGATCCGGTCTGAAAGCCGGGATATCCACTTTTGGGATCTCAGCCTTGATAAACTTCTCTATATTTTTAAGCAATTCATGCTCATCTATACAGACCAGTGAGACAGCTTCACCGCTCTGCCCTGCACGTCCGGTCCGACCTATACGGTGCACATAATCTTCAGGTACATTAGGCAGTTCATAGTTCACCACATGCGGTAGCTGATCTATGTCTATCCCCCTTGCAGCGATATCGGTAGCTACAAGAACACGGATCTCATTGGCTTTAAAGGCAGCCAAAGCTTTGGTTCTGGCTCCTTGGCTTTTGTTTCCGTGTATGGCCGATGCAGAAATACCGTACTCTTCAAGCTCTTTGGTTAGTTTATTTGCACCGTGTTTCGTACGGGTAAAGACTAAAACCTGTCTCCAGTCTTTTATCTTGATAAGCTGGGAAAGCAATTCTCTCTTTCGTCTTTTATCTACAAAATGGACCACTTGGGAGATCTGATCTGCAGTCGTATTTTCACGTGCCACTTCCACTAGTACAGGGTTCTTCAGAAGTCCTGATGCCAATGTTTTGATCTCCGGTGAGAATGTTGCTGAGAAGAGAAGTGTTTGTCTCTTGTGCGGCATAAGCTTCATCAGTTTCTTAATGTCATGGATAAATCCCATGTCAAGCATACGGTCAGCTTCATCTAATATAAGACACTCAAGGGCAGAAAAATCGATGCCTTTTTGTCCTGCAATATCAAGCAGTCTGCCAGGTGTAGCAATAACGATATCCACACCCTTTCTAATGGTCGCCAACTGGGGATTGATACCAACGCCACCAAAGATCACAGTAGAGGTGTATGGCAAATGTTTACCATAGGTTTTCATGCTTTCAGCCACTTGTGCTGCAAGTTCACGTGTAGGGGTAAGTACCAAAGCACGTATCTGTTTTTTCTGCATTTTTGGCTGTGTTTTAGAGAGTTTTTCCAGCAATGGCAGTGTAAATCCTGCCGTTTTCCCTGTACCGGTTTGTGCTGCGGCCAAGACATCTTTTCCTTCTATCACGACAGGAATAGCTTTTTGTTGTATGGGTGTAGGCGTATCATAGCCCTGCTCTTTGATCGCTTTTAAAAGAGGTTCAGATAACCCCAAATTTGTAAATGACATGTATTTTATACCTTATGAACGAGCCTACCATCTGATGTGAGAGGTCGGTCCTAGGCTAAGTTGTTTGTTTAATTTTATTGTAGTACCCCAAGGGCATTTTTCCCTATAGTCAGGGTAAATAGAAGTCGTTGACCGATGTACGCTTAAATTGTGTGACATTATAGCGTAATTTTATAGTAATGATAATTTTATATTTCAGGATATTTCACATTTTATTATCCATCTGCAATTCTCAGTTTATTTGCTACAATATAATACTATCAAATAATGAGGAGACGATTATGGTAGATGAAGATTTTTTAAGACTTGAAGAAATTATCTATAATAATGATCTAGAAGCAT
>JBNLDB010000281.1:0-2042 GCA_050304115.1 Sulfurovum sp.
GGAAGCACCTTCTTCATACCAAAATCAACGATCTTGTCTACTACACCGCTTCTCTCTTGTTTGGTAAACTCCAGGATCATGACTATACCGTTTGGCTTTAAAGCACGGTTAAACTCTTGCAGTGCTTCTACCCTGTCAACCACATTACGGATACCGTAAGAGATAGAGATCACATCTGTACTCTCATCTGCTATAGGTAGTTGCTGCGCTTTCCCTTCAATGAACTCTGCGAAATCCACTTTTTTTCTTGCCACTTCCAGCATACCTACAGAAGGGTCTACTCCCACATATTTTTGAATGTTTACACCATTTTTCTTGGCTTGTTCTTTCCAGTAAATTAACAGGTCGCCTGTACCAGTTGCCACATCTGTCACTTGTGTTAATTCTTTTTTATCCAGGATCTCAAAGGCTTTGTCACACCCTTTTTTACGCCACTGGATATCGATACCGAAACTTAATACCCTGTTTGCAAGGTCATACGTTGATGCGATATCATCAAACATTGTGACGATTTTTTCTTGTTTCTCTTCTTTATCTGTTAATTTTTCAATGCCCAATGCGTTTGCTCCATATCATCAAATCTCTCTCTTTGTGCTCTTGATGCAAAAAATGTAAATTCATAGTGGTATTATAGGTTAAATTATTCGTAGAGAGCTTAGGTGTCTGGTAAATAAGCATCCAATCTATCCTCTCTTGAAGTGCTGTGAGCATGCCCTCTCCGCCCTCTACCAATACAAAAGACGGTCTCTCTAAAAAATCCAATGTGTTGATGATCTCTACCCTCCTCTTCGCTACCGTAAAAAGGGGGATATCTCTATCAAAATTGTCTGTTTTACTGTATATCTTGACATCAGGTGCCTGCGCTTGGATAAATCTACAATCCAACGTAGGTCTGTCTTCTCTTACGGTATTGCCGCCTATGAAAAGTGTATCGCACACCTCTCTGAGCTGATGCACATGGGTCAGGGATGCTTTGGAGCTCAAATAGCCCCCACCGATACGTCCATTGGTCGTTTGTGCAAGTTTGAACAATACAAAGGCCCTCTTCTGCCAGATGAGAAAAGGTTCTATCAAGGATTGGCACGCCTTTTCAAGTACACCTACACTCACATTTTTCAACTGCTTCATACCGCCGCCATGTCCCTCTATGGGGTCTTCTGTGCCAATCACTACCCTGCGTAATGCGAGTGTTTGCAATAAGGAGGCACATGAGGGTGTTTTACCTTCATGCGAACAGGGCTCAAGTGTCACATAGATAGTGCACTCACTAAAGAAATCTTTTGGAAGTGTTAAAAGAAACGTATGTGCCTTACGGGAATCATAGGGATCAAAATTTATAGATTGGTTTGAGAGTGTTTCATAGGCTGAGAGCAGAGCCAACACTTCAGCATGTGAACTGCCTGCTTTTTGATGTGCCTCTATGGATAGAATATTACCCTCTAGTGTGACTACGGCACCTACTGCGGGGTTAGGGTAGGTTAAGCCTTGGTATTCCCAGGCTTTATCCAGGGCAAGCTGCATATAAAATTCATCTTTCACAGCAACCCCTCCTTTATGTAAACGCTGACGCTAGTTCCAGTCAAAATAGGTTTTAGCTGTACCCAACGCTCCATATTCAAAGCTTTCATCACCCTGCTTTGTTTCCACAACGATACCATCGTTATCTGCACTTTTGAGGGTCCCTTTGATCTTATCTCCGCCTCTGATCTTGAGCTTCACTTTTTCACCAATGGCATTTTGAAAGTGCACAGGTTTTGTGAGTTTTCTCTCTATACCAGGTGAACTCACCTCCAAACGGTATTTTTGACTCATCGGAGGATGTACGTCTAGAAAAGGGGAGAGTTCGTGAGAGATATCCGCACAGAGATCAAGATCCACACCACCTGATTTTGTGATCAACACACGAAAGATCGTCTCATCGAATTCTGTCACTATCTCGATGTCATACAAGAATGCACCATTGGCTTCAACAATTTTACCTATCTGTGTTTCAAGATTCATCTGTAGACTCCCCATCATCTTTTGACTTTCTAGTACTTATT
>JBNLDB010000282.1:0-1979 GCA_050304115.1 Sulfurovum sp.
ACCTGGAAGAAGTCCCGCTTCTGTAAGGATCTGGAAACCATTACAGATACCAAGTACTTTACCACCGTCATTAGCATATGCAGACACGGCTTTCATCACAGGCGAGAATCTCGCAATAGACCCTGAACGCAGATAGTCACCATAGGAAAATCCTCCAGGTACGACCACAAGATCGATCTCCTCTGGAAGTTGTTCATTCTCATGCCATACAAGCTCTGTAGTATGTCCTAATTTTTCAAAAGCATACTGCGTATCAAACTCACAGTTTGTTCCCGGAAATCTTAATACTGCTACTTTCATATTAGTTGATCTCTATCGTATAGTCTTCGATAACTGTATTGGCAAGAAGTGTCTCACACATCTCTTTTACTTCAGTTTCAGCTGCCGCTTTATCTTCTGTATCCAGGTTAAGGATGATCTGTTTACCGATACGTACATCATTCACTCCGGCAAATCCTAAAGAGTCAAGCGCATGGTGCGCTGCTTTACCTTGTGGATCCAATACACCCTCTTTCAAAAATACATTTACTACTGCTGTCATTACTATTCCTTATCTGTTTTTAATTCTGTCTAATACTTGTCTGTAGGCTTCAGTGAGTCCGCCCAACCCTTGTCTAAATCTGTCTTTGTCAAGCTTTTCATCTGTTTTGGCATCCCAGAGTCTAAAGTTGTCCGGGCTTAGCTCATCGATAAGGATGATATTGCCATCTTTATCTCTACCGAATTCGATCTTGAAATCTACGACTTTAATGTCAAGACCGGCATAGAATTCTACGAGCAGTGTGTTGATCCTTCTTGCCATGTAACGAATATAGTCAAGTTCGGATGCGTCTTTTACCAAGTTCAAAATAAGACAGTGTTGGTCGTTTAATTTCGGATCTCCGAGTGCATCATTTTTATAGTCAAATTCTACCAGTGTGAAAGGAAGTACGGTTTTGTCTTGGATACCAAGGTTTTTACTGAGACTGCCTGTCGCAATATTTCTTACGATCACTTCGATCTTGATCACTTCAGCAGCCTTATGTAGCATGTTATTTTCATCTATCGTATCTACATAGTGGGTAGGGATACCTTTTTCATCCAAGTATTTGAAGAGTTCTGTTGATATTTGGTTGTTAAGGGCACCTTTGCCTTCTTCTTCAGATTTTTTTTCACCGTTAAATGCAGTCAGGCTGTCTTTAAATTCGGAAATAAGAAGGTTTTCATCTTCTGTTTTCCAGATTTTTTTTGCCTTACCTTCATACAAAAGTTCAGTCTTTGGCATTATATTTTTCCTTTAGTTGTGATGATCAAAGCTTTCAAGATGTCTACAGCACTTTTGAGTTGCAGATCTTTATAGATCTGATCTTCAGTGATGACCGTATCGTCTGCGTTGGTCGCATTGTTCTCTGTATTTGTTTTACTTGTTGATGACTTTGTCGTGCCATTGCTAATCTTTTCAAGTTCATTTTCCAAGTGTTTTTTGAGATCTTTTTCTTTAAGCATAGCACTGTCTTCGATAAAGTCTATTTTACCAAGTGGTACGGTGATGTCAGGTGTTACACCCACGGCTTGAATGGTACGTCCGCTAGGGAGGTAGTAACGTGCCACTGTAAGCTTTAGCGCTTCATCTGCACCTACCGGCATCACAACTTGCACAGAACCTTTTCCAAATGTTTTTTCTCCGACAAGTACAGAACGGTTAAAGTCCTGGAGTGCCCCCGATACGATCTCGGAAGCTGACGCGGACCCTCCATTGATGAGTATGACCATTGGTGTATCTTTGTCTGTACCTTTCTTGGTCGCTTTATACTCTATGTTCTCACTGGCCACTTTCCCTCTTTGGCTGACGATCACACCCTCATCTACAAAGAGGTCTGCAAGTCCTACAGCCTGGTCAAGAAGTCCACCTGGATTATTTCTTAGATCCAGGATGATACCTTTGGTATTTTTGTGTTCTTTGATAGCCTCTTGGACACCTTTGACTACTTTTTGGTCGA
>JBNLDB010000283.1:0-1957 GCA_050304115.1 Sulfurovum sp.
GTTGGTAACCCACAGCAGATGGGATTCTGCCCAAAAGTGCAGATACCTCACTACCAGCTTGAGAAAATCTAAAGATGTTATCGATAAAGAGCAAAACGTCTTCTTTCTGGTCATCTCTAAAGTACTCAGCCATTGTAAGACCAGTAAGCGCAATACGGTTACGTGCTCCCGGAGGCTCTGACATTTGACCGTAGCACAGTGCAACTTTATCAAGTACGTTTGATTCTTTCATTTCGTAGTAAAGGTCGTTACCTTCACGTGTTCTTTCACCAACACCGGCAAATACTGAGTAACCGCTGTGTTTCATTGCAACGTTGTTAATAAGTTCCATAATAATTACGGTTTTACCAACACCCGCACCACCGAAGAGTCCAACTTTACCACCTTTGTTATAAGGCGCTAGAAGGTCAACGACTTTGATACCTGTTTCAAATACTTCTGTTTTTGTACTTTGTTCTTCGAATGGTGGTGGCGCTCTGTGGATCGACCAGTACTGTTTTGCGTCTACATCACCAGCCTCATCGATAGGATCACCGATAACGTTGAAGATACGTCCAAGTACCTCTTCACCTACAGGAACTTTGATAGAGTCACCAGTTGCTTTAACCTCTTGACCTCTAACACACCCTTCACTCATATCCATAGCAATTGTTCTAACTCTGTTATCACCTAGTTGCGCTGCTACTTCTAAAACCAATTTTTGCTCTTTACCGTCAACCATGAACGTAGTTTCTAACGCTTCGTTGATCTCCGGTAGATAGTCTGTAAAATCCACATCGATAACGGGACCTAAGACTTGTACTATTTTACCTGTCATTACTTCTCCTCTAATTATTTCATTGATTCCATACCACTGATGATCTCTATGAGCTCAGTAGTAATCGCTTCTTGTCTTGCTTTGTTATACTTCACAGTAAGGCTTTTTACCATCTCTTTAGCATTGCTTGTCGCTGCATCCATCGCCTGCATACGTGCAGAGTGTTCTGCTGCCAATGAATCGATCAATGAGTAATACATTGTATACTCGATATAACGCTTCACCAATGCATCAAGTAGTGTGTCATCTTCATCAGGTTCTACTTCTAGTTCTGAAGTTGAAACCACATCAAGTTTCAATTTTGATGAATCGACTGGCAAAACCTGTTCTTCCCTGATCTCTTGAGTGATCATATTCACATAACCGTTGTGTACCATAACGATCTTATCCGTCTCACCATTGACATAGGATTCAGCCACTTCAGAGATAAACTCTGCAGCCTGGGCAAAATCAGGTGCAGCAGAAAGACCTACGACTTCGTCATTTAATTCAAAATTATTGAATTTAAAATAGTCGATACCCTTTCTACCTACTGCTCTAAGACGTACTTTCACATTCTGTGCTTTATACTCAGCAACCAATTTATTGACTCTTTTGATCGTCTGTGAATTGAAACCACCACAAAGACCTTTGTCTGCTGTGATAAATACAATGTCTACCATCTTAGGATTTTCTGCATCCTTAAAATAGATATTATCTATACCATCAGCATTGGTCTGCTGCATTTTTTGAGCGATCTCATTCAAAAGACCCGTCAATTTCTCAGCATAGACTCTAGATCTTTTAGCAAGCTCTTCTGTTCTTTTTAATTTAGCAGAAGAGACGAGCTTCATAGCGTTAGTGGTCTTTGCTGTGTTTTTTACACTTCCAATCTTACGCTTTATCTCTTTTAAATTAGCCATATTAAGCCTTTCTTATCCAGCGAATGAAGCTTTGAAATCTTCGATAGCTTTACGTAATTCTCCGTCTGTTTCATCAGAGATCTTCTTTTCACTTCTGATAGCATCAAGAATATTCGCATATTTTGCTTCCATAAATGGCATAAGGTCTGCTTCAAATTTTGTTACAGAAGATGCAGCGATATCATCAAGGTATCCATTTGCACCAGCAAAGATAATAACAACTTGTTTTTCAATGGCA
>JBNLDB010000284.1:0-1951 GCA_050304115.1 Sulfurovum sp.
CTGCGGCTATTTTTGAATAATTGTACGCATCTTGCTGATTATCAAATGTTTTTTCACTTGCATATTCACTTCTTTTAAAACATCCACATTCGTGTTCCATTTGTACTGTATACATAAATTTTTTCCTTTTGGTCATTTATTTACGGGAGTATAGTTAGTAAAACTTTAAATAAGATAAAATTACTCCGAAAAGTATACATTCTTTATGAAAGTCTAAAAGAAGTACAAAAGTGTATAGAGGAGGGGTTCAAGCATTGGATCATATGACATATTTCAAGATGTATTTGAAGACTGCTATGTATCTTGGTGATTCTTATGAGTAGTTGAGTCACTTTTAGATCAGTCAAGGAGTGGTTTTGCCCTACCTTGACTTAGAATAATAAGTATTAATTACGCAGGAGTTTATTAGTTTGAGCCACTCTCTTTTGGAGGTACCTGGCTGCCGTCAAATCCAATTGTTACATCACTTTTCTTTACGAGTGTATTCGCATCTTCAATGTCATCATCGTCCTCATCATCAGGTCTTACACTGCTATGTATGACAATTTTGTCACCGTAATCTACGGCTTCAAAAAAGTGTGTCATACAAAACTGTTGATTCATCAGACACTCTAGAACGCGTGCTTTATTATACATATCTTCTCTTGATTCGAATGTCATACTTTTTTCAAATCCGCTTTTTTTAAAGCAGCTACACTCTTTTTCGATCTCTAGGGTATACATACTATTTCCTTTTTTTATACTATTGATAAGGGTTTATATCATTTAAAACTTAAGATGTCATAAAAAGAGCGATCAGAGCTCTTTAATGACTTTAAAATCACCTGATTCATAAGAGTAGACCTTTTTAGCCTCTTTATCAATGATGATAGGACGAATCCACTCATTTAAAATAAACTCTTTCGCGATAGAGTTTTCTACTGCTTTCCCTACTTTTTCCAAAGGTGCTTCCATAAATGTCAGAAGTCTTACCGGTTCATGATAGGCTTCACCTTCCAAATGGACGGATTGTGTAGGAAGACCGATCTTGAGGTCACTGTAATTACCATTATAGACACCGACCTTTGCAACCACATTGTGATAGACTTTGGATCCAGCACCATAAATAGCATTATCTACGGTAGAAAAATAGTGCTCCATATTGATCCATTCACCTACAATGAGTGGGCCGTCAAAGATACGCGTGAGGATATCCGCATTGTCATTATCTATACGCCAGTCATAAGAGTGCATAAAAAACCTATTGTGTAAATTGACATGTTTGGTGGTACTTCTCGGTCCTGCAAAAGCCCCCATATTACCTGCCAGTCCCCATTCAGGCCTAGGTTCGGACCAGTCCATGGATTTGATCATCACATCTTCTTGTGTATGGGTATATGGAAGTGCTTCTATTCTCTCTTCTCTGGACATTTGAGAGGCTTTGTTGAAGTCGCGCATGATCTGGAAGAATCTAGGCATCTCTTCGGCCGAAAGGATATCTGTATCATAGTATTTGATCTCATCTGTGGTAGTAATGTGCAATCCAGGTATGAATTTCGTACTATCAGGGATGACAATGCCTTTTACTTTGAGCGCTTCACGCACCTCTTTGGTATTGGCTATCATACAAAGGGCTCTTGTGTTCGGAAGAGAGATATTCCCTCCGCATGCACCACAATCAAGTGCGGATTCAAAAGGGTTGTTATCAGAGATACTTCCATGACCTATGATCGTGACAAACTCCGGGAAGTTATCCACCTGTCCGATCATTGTGAGGTAGTTATGAAGATAGTTCACTTTCTCTTCAAGTGTGAACCCGACCATAGAGAGCTTGTGTTTTTGGAACGTATAGTCCTCTTCGGTGATCTTGTATTGTTTATAGGCGATTTTTTCTCGTTCTTTGAAGCGGCGTAATTGCTCTTCTTTATCGATGTGCAGCCAGAATTTGAGCAACACAGTACCGTGCTCGGTG
>JBNLDB010000285.1:0-1941 GCA_050304115.1 Sulfurovum sp.
TTATAGAGATAGAAGAGGGGTTCAAAGCCAAAGAACCATTGCCTTCCTGTCCTTTCTGCGGGTCTATGGCACGCCCGAATATCTTGATGTTCGGAGACTTCGGATGGGAGTATGCCCGTACCGATGGACAAAGGGAGAAGCTCAGCCAGTGGATGGATATGTTGGAAGGATCAGGTGCCAAGCTTGCTATTGTGGAGTTAGGGGCGGGGACAGCAGTACCAACTGTCAGAAATACTTCTGAACAGATAGCCAGGAGGTTTGATGTGCCTTTGATCCGTATCAATCCAAGAGAGAGTTTTGGCGCAGAGATCGAGCTTCCTATGGGAGCTGTCGAAGCACTTCATCAGATCATTATATAGAGCACAGATTGATTACTGCTCTTTAAAAAGCAGGAGCATTAAGATCTTCTGCTTTGCTTGATGGTTGTTTTTGACTCTCTTCTTCTGATTCTTTGGCGTTGAGGACTTCAACGTTTATCTTGACTTTTGATGCCTTATCGGCTTCTGCTTCTCTTGTAACCGCTTCTACCTTATTTTTTATAGTAGTGGGGTCTATTCTGGGAGAAAAAGGCTTTATCTTAGGTTGTCGTTGTGCCTTTTTCAATGCTTTATTGATCTCGATCAAACCCGTTTCATAACTACATAATTTATCGTAGTTATTCATATCTTGCTCGAGCATCTCTATCGAGTAACTTTCTATCATCCTGGTTCTTCTCAGGATCATCTTTTGGGCATACTTTTCCCTTGCGATCTCAACACCGTGTTTAATTTCGGGGGAGAGTGCATTTTCATAGGCTATTTTGGCTTTATTACTACCAGTGTCATTCTTATTTAAATAGAGTTTCTTGGCACCATCGGTGATACTTTTGACCCCAAATGCCTGGCTCACCCCATCAAATATATCCATATAGAGCCCCTGTTTTTTAGGACTGGATGATTTATTGAGTGGATTGTTCAAGTAGTGCTGACACTGAAGATTCGATTTCATGATAAACTCATCTATCAAAGCATTACGCTCTTCTTTCGTAGGAGACACGTCATCAACAGTAGCGATAAACATAGACCTGTCCGTTTGAAAACCTGATACTTTATTCATTTTTTTGCTAGGTTCTGCAGTATCAGTACCACATCCATTGATACCTAATAGAGTAGCTGATACTATCAGATAATGGATCTTGTATTTTATCATAGAGACTCTCTTGTAATTAATATGATATTATACCATTTAGCTACAATAAATACTTAGATATACTATCTGTTATTTTCTATGTATTTTCATGATTACCTTACTTACAGTGGTTGAATATACAGGCTTGATCAAGCAAAATAAAAGGGGCTGGTATGCGTTGTTTTTCTTGTTCAAAATTAAGTTTGAAGATCATCTGCAAGCCCTGTGTAGAACAACTCTTTATCCCAACCATAAGTACACGAAAAGTAGGTACACTGGATGTTATCAGCTTTTTCAAGTACTCCACGCTTGAGACACTTTTACACAGTAAACACAAACCTGAAGGGTATCGTATTTACAAGGCTTTGGCCAACATGACCATGAGACCCTTTATTGAAGAGTTTGTAGACTCTGATAAGAGAGCTGTCTACATCGTAGGTATAGATGAATACGTCAAAAGCGGCTACTCTCATGTGGCACTACTAACACGTGCAATGAAGACAAAGAGTTCTATCGTACAGCACAGTGCACTCATGGCCCAGAACAGGGTGAACTATTCGGGTAAAGACTTACAGTTTCGTTTGGAAAATCCTAGAGATTTTCTCTATACAGGCAAGTCAAACATCAATGTAATACTCGTAGATGACATCATCACCACGGGTATCACACTGCAAGAAGCACAAAAAGTACTGATCTCTCACGGAGTTAACGTACTCTTTGCGTTGACATTGGCAGATGTAGAAGAATCCTGATCTGTTGAGGGAAGTAATATAT
>JBNLDB010000286.1:0-1940 GCA_050304115.1 Sulfurovum sp.
GAGGTACTTAACCGTGTCTGGCCGATGCTTGAAGATATCGGGAACCTGGAGAGCAAACCTACACAAGAGGGACGTTACATCAATATGTACGTAACCCCACTTAAAAAGTAACAATAGATTTATTACAATCTCTCAAAACCTAGAGTACGCTAAACCTATTTTGGTTTGCGTTAATCTTTGTACGATTCGGAATTTAGTCCCTCACATGCACTGAGCTTTAGCTCTTGATCTCATAATGCAGTTTTAATCCTTCACTTGTCATCACAAATCCCGAGATATTGATCTTTCCTTCATGTACCAGATTATGGTGATTTTTACATAAAGGGATGAGGTTGTATTTATGGTTTTTATGGAAATGGTCTATCTGCCCTTCTTCATTTGCATGCTTCTGTTCTGCGATGTGATGCACATCTTCCACACTCTCTTCACATAAGGCACACTTACTGAGGTAAAGGTCTTTATTGTATTTACTGCTTTTTTGTCTGCGCAGCTTTTTAATGTCACTTCCGCCATGGTTCAAGTTTTCCCTGATGGTCTGTGCCATATTGAGAAACTCACTGTCCATATGCAGTGATTTGGCAAATTCCAGTCCGTAAAGACTATCCCCCATACCCAGCTGCAGGACACGGTTATAGATGAGGGTATCATTGCTTTCATCATACTTGATCCCCAAATGTAAAAAGATAAGCTGTTTCATGTTTTGCAGCTGAGAGATACTTCCCAGCTGATGGAGGTGTGTTGCAAAGATAAAGGTCGATCTCAAAGAGATAAGCTTGAGTATAGCACTAGAGACAATGGCAAGCGCAGATTCTGTTTCTGTCCCCTGGCTTATCTCGTCGCCTAAGACCAAAGAGCGAGCATTTGCACGGTTAAAGATGTTTTTGAGCTCCATCATCTCGACTGCGAATGTTGACAACCCCTTGTAAAGATTGTCCTGTGAAACGATCCGTGTAAAGAGTTTGTCATAAAGCCCAAAACGCAGTTCCACCGCAGGTACAAAAAAACCGGCCTGTGCCAGGACCACTGAGATCCCTATACTTTTCATCAACGAGGATTTCCCTGAAGAGTTTATCCCATACAGAAGCGTACCTAGCACATCTTCACCGTCACTGGCATTGAGGGTAATATGATTGTGTGTCGTCCCATTGTTCTGGCCTAAAAACACATCATTAGGCACATAGATCCCTCTTTCATCATTGGACTCGATAATAGGATGGCGCAGTGCTATCGCCTCATAAAAATTTCCCTCTTCTATGATAGGACGCGAGAGGTTCATCGTTTTGCTGCATTTGGCATTGGAGATCGCAACATCGATGTCAGCGATGAAGACTATCAGTTTGTCAAGCAGTAAAGAGAACCTGTTTTCAAGCAGATCCAGACTCTCTATATAGCGTTGTTTGACAAGGGAGACAAGTTTGACCTGAGAGGCTTCATAGTTTCTTGTGATCTCTTCAAAGAGAGGGGCCTGAACCTTGACGGCATTTTTTAAGTATTTGTAGTGAAAATCCTTAAAAAAGTGATGCTCGTTGTCAATAGTGATGAAAGAGTCTTTGAGAGACTTCTCTATCAGTGTAAAACGGTTTTTTGTCAGGTTGAGAAAGTACCCCTCGCTTTCCAGATAGCTCACCGTGGTGTATTGGGTCGTACCGCTAAAGAGCTTGTCTTTTTCAAAGAGTGATTCCACATGTGCAGCCACATCTTCCATTTTGTTGACCTCTTTTTGCTGGCTTTTGACAATCGTGTCAATCGCAGGGTAGACACCATCTTTAAAGAGGTTGTCATTGATCTGCTCTATACGGAAGCGTGCACAGATATCCAGTTCAAATGTGTCATTTAATACTTTCCGCATCTCTTGTGTCTCATCATAGAGGTTACCCTCTATCTCAAGCCCATTGCTTTGGGCATCGTCAAGCAGTTTCAAAATAGCGTCGAGGGACATC
>JBNLDB010000287.1:0-1892 GCA_050304115.1 Sulfurovum sp.
AAAGACAATGTAACGATAAATGATCCAGACTTGATTGGAAAAAAGGATGAATTTGGGACCTTAGCAAATGAGTATAATGCCCTCTACTCAAAACTACAAAACCAAATAGAAACTAACCAACACCTTTTGAATGAGAACAAACAGTTTATCGCCGACATGGTCCATCAGATAAGAACACCCCTCTCTGTGATCATGACCAACACTTCTCTCATAGAAATGAGCTCTGAACAGAAGGTATCATCTTATGTCACACAAATAAATTCAGCCATAAACATGCTCTCTAATTCGTATGAAGACCTCTCTTATATCATCTCAAATGATACGATAGAATACAAACCGATAGAGCTTGATTTTACAGGTTTTCTCCATGAAAGAATAAACTTTTTTGAAGTCATTGCTAATGCCAATAATAAAACCATAGCTACTGATATACAAAACAATATAAACATAACGATCAATGATACAGAACTGGAAAGACTCATCGATAACAACCTATCTAACGCTATTAAACACAGTAATGACAACAGTAACATCAAGGTCATTTTGAAAAAGGTCAATTCAGAGATCATCCTACAGTTTATCTCTGAGGGGAAACCTATTTATGATGTCACTAAGATATTTGATAAAAATTATACGGAGTCTTATGGTGCCAAGCGGAGTTTAGGATTGGGATTGCACATGGTGAAAACTATTTGCGAGAAAAATGATATTTACTATGCTGTTAACTCAAAAAACAACATTAACACCTTTACCTATATTTTTCAAGGTTAAGGTCTTACATCTGTAACGAAGCCCTAAAGCTTCGAACAGAGAGAATACAATTAGAGCTTACACTCTCCAAGTTCTACTTCTCTATACTCTACATCCATCAATGCACATGCACGTTTCATGATGCCTTCTTGCGTAAATCCGAACTTTTCAAAGAGTTGCTCTGCCGGTGCGGATGCTCCGAAACTCTCCATACCAAGGACATCATCTGCATAACGGTAGTACTCTGTGCCTGTCGCTGCTTCAACAGCAAGTACTTTGGTACTTGGATCAACCACTGCTGCTTTGTATTCTGCATCCTGCTCATTGAAGAGATCAAGACACGGTACGGAAACCACGTTTGCCTTAATGCCAAGCACAGCCAGGTGACATGCTGCCTTCAGACACGGCATCAACTCTGAACCTGAAGCCATCAATGTAAAGTTCGCATCTTTTCTTTTTTTGACGATGTAGGCACCTCTGCTTACATCACCGAAATCCCTTTTTGGTTTGAGTGTCTCAAGCTTTTGACGGCTCAATACAAAACCGTGCGGTGCCTGTATAGTGAGTGCTGTTTTCCATGCTTCTACATTCTCCGTTGCATCTGCCGGCCTCCATACGTAGAAGTTAGGCAAAGCTCTAAACTGGGACATATGCTCGATAGGCTCATGGGTAGGACCATCTTCCCCTACACCGATACTGTCATGCGTCCACACAAAGAAGTTTTGGATCTTTGTCAATGCTGCGATACGAGCTGCTGGCTTAAGATAATCCGAGAATACAAAGAATGTTGCATTGAACGGGATCGTCGTACCATAGAGTGCCATGGCATTCGTGATAGCAGCCATAGAGTGCTCACGGATACCAAAATGCAGATTTCTTCCTTTAGGGAAATCCCCAAGATCTTTTAACTCTGTTTTGTTCGACGGAGCCAAGTCCGCTGAACCTCCAATGAAAGAAGGGACAGCTGTCGCAATAGCGTTGAGTATCTTACCGTTTGAATCTCTGGTCGCCATCGCTTTTTCAGAAGAAAAATCAGGGAACTCGATCGCAGAGAGATCTGGGTTAAGTAGTCTGGCCAATGCTTCGTTCTGCTCTATAAGCGGTGCCTCTTTTTGTCTATGTATCCACTCTTTTTCTGCAAG
>JBNLDB010000288.1:0-1870 GCA_050304115.1 Sulfurovum sp.
AGATGATTTACAAAATACAGTGAATTATGAGTTTGATATCGGAGCAGAAAAGCAGTATGAAAATGCGATGGTCAAAGTCAAAGCATTCTATTCCAGACTGGATGATTTTATTGCTTATAATGCTACTTTAACACACTTTGAGAATGTTGATGCAACGATCTACGGGTTTGATCTTGGTGGTAGCTACATTGCAACAGATGCACTCTATTTTGATTATGGGATGTCTTATCAAAGAGGTAAAAAAGAAAATCCTCTTAGTGGACAATCAGATACTGATATGCCAGAGATACCGCCATTTAAGTTGAATGCTGCTGTAAACTATGATTATGATGATACATTGAAATTAAAAGCAGAAGTGATTGCATCAGACAGATGGTCAGATTTTGACTTTGATAACGGAGAGCAAGAATTGGATGCCTATGCAGTAGTGAATCTGAAAGGAACCAAAGCATTGGGTAAAAACTTTGAAGTGACGGTGGGAGTGGATAATGTCCTGGATAAAACCTATGCAGTATCGAACACGTACAAAGATCTGACACTCCTTTCAACAGGTACAGAAGGTGATGTGATGCTTATGAATGAACCTGGGCGTTATTTTTATACGAACATAAAATATAAATTTTAATCTAAGACTACTAGGGAAGAGATGTTTCATTCTCTTTCCACTACCTCATTAAAAAATCAACTTTACGATACAACAAGTGGCTATTTTATGAAACGTATAAGCTTTTTATAGTTTTTTTGTTATAATTACCCGTATTTTTAACAAACCTAAGGAGAAAGTCAATGGCATTATTTGATGATGTAAAAGAAGTAGTTGTTGAGCAACTAAATGTGAGCCCGGATGAGGTGAAAGAAGAGTCTAAATTCGTAGAAGATCTTGGGGCTGATAGTCTTGATGTTGTTGAATTGGTTATGGCACTTGAAGAGAAGTTCGATATCGAAATCCCTGATGACCAAGCAGAAGCAATCGCAACTGTAGCTGACGCTATCAAATTTATCGAAAACGTATAAGTTAAGTTCCCCTCGGGGACTTGTTAAGATATATATGAGTATTTCAAAAAGTATTCATATATATTTTACATAAAATGGAATAGGAGAGCCAGTGAAAAGAGTTGTAGTGACAGGTTTAGGGATGATAAATTCTCTAGGGCTAGATAAAGAAAGTGCATTTTCTGCGATCATAGAAGGGAAATGCGGTATCAAAACGATCGAAGCATTCGATACAGAAAAACATGCTGTTAGTATCGCTGGTGAAATAACAGACTTTGATCCGCTCACTGTGCTTGATGCAAAAGAGGCAAAGAAAGCAGACAGATTTATACAACTTGGTCTTAAAGCTGCTTTGGAAGCGATGGAAGATGCTAAACTCCCGGAAGATGTAGACATGGAGAGATTCGGTGTGGCTTCTGCTTCAGGGATCGGTGGATTGCCAAATATCGAAAAGAACTCAGTCGTATGTGCAACAAAAGGACCAAGAAGGATCTCTCCATTCTTCATCCCCTCTTCTCTAGTGAATATGCTGGGCGGATTTATCTCTATCTATCAAGGGCTTAAAGGGCCAAACCTTTCATCTGTGACTGCTTGTGCTGCAGGTACACATGCGATCGGTGAGGCTGCAAAGTCTATCATGGTCGGTACGGCAGATAAAATGTTGGTCGTGGGTGCAGAGTCTGCGATCTGTGAAGTAGGTATCGGTGGATTCGCTGCAATGAAAGCACTCTCTACAAGAAATGATGATCCTCAAACTGCCTCTAGACCATTCGACAGTGATCGTGACGGCTTTGTCATGGGTGAAGGTGCAGCAGCATTGGTACTGGAGACGTATGAAGATGCGGTTGCAAGAGGTGCAACGATCTATGGCGAACTG
>JBNLDB010000289.1:0-1863 GCA_050304115.1 Sulfurovum sp.
CACGGAGTACATAAAAGATACTCTACAATAATAAAAAGGAGCAGCTGATGAAAATAGCACTTACCGGAGCCAGCGGATTTGTTGGAACAGCTTTACAGAATCATTTTAAAGAGTCCATTGTCATAGACAGGAATGATGATATTTCTATGATAGTGAAAAAGTTACAAGACGTTGATGTTGTGATCAATCTTGCCGGTGCACCAATTATTAAACGATGGAGCGATCCGTATAAAAAAATACTGATGCAAAGCCGTATAGAAACTACAGAACGTCTGGTAGAAGCGGTCAACCAAAGTAATATCACACAGTTCATTTCTACTTCAGCCATCGGTATCTATCCTGATAATCAAAAATGTGATGAGAGCTGTACCGAGATCGCTGATGATTTTTTGGGTGAGCTTGCACATAAGTGGGAAGAAGAAGCGCTTTTGTGTGAGAAACCAACCACCATACTGCGTTTTGGTGTGATCCTTGGCAAAGAGGGTGGTGCATTGGCTCAGATGCTTACCCCGTTTAAATGGGGTGTGGGAGGTATTATAGGTCATGGAAAGATGATGACCAGTTGGATAGACATTGATGATCTGGTACGTATCTATCAATTCATTCTAGATCAAAAGCTTACTGGTATATTCAATGCTGTCTCACCTAATCCCGTTACAAACTATGTATTGACCAAAGCACTGGGAAAAGTACTCCATCGTCCCACCATTCTTCCTATTCCTGAATTTGCTTTGCGTATCATGTATGGTGAAGCCAGCTCTGTACTGACAGGTTCCAAAGAGGTTTATCCCACGGCACTTCAGGAAAAAGGTTTTGTCTTTGAATATACAGATATTGAAACATCTTTAAAGCACCTGTTAAGATAATTTTATCACCAATTGACATTATTAGCCTACGAATCACAACACTTTCTTTATAAAATAAATAAAAAAGTGAGGTCATCATGAAACGAGCTATTGTATTGATGAATATGGGTGGTCCGAATAACTTGGATGAGGTAGAAGTTTTTCTGAATAATATGTTCAATGATAAACGTATTATCTCTGCTCCAAAGCCTATACGGAAGATGATAGCAAAATTTATCACATGGAAGAGAAAGGAAGATGCCAAAAGCAATTATGCTGCTTTAGGAGGTAGATCTCCCTTAGTAGAATATACAAAAAAGCTTATGTCTAAACTCGAAACAGGGATAGATGCTACAGTGCATATGGCGATGCGCTACACCCCGCCATACTCAAGTGAAACGCTTAAAGGGCTTAAGCATGTAGATGAAATTTATGCAATTCCTCTCTATCCTCATTATTCAAGTACAACGACACTTTCAAGTATGGAAGATCTCGAAGAGAACATCAAAAAAGAGGGGATCCATGCGAAAGTAAAAACACTTGATAGTTATTACTGTCATCCAGACTATATCGAAGCCACGGTAGAACGGATCAAAGAGGCACTTGGAAATGATGATCCTGAAGCGTTTGAGTTGGTTTTTTCTGCGCATGGTCTACCTCAAAAGACCATAGATAAAGGAGATGATTATCAGCGTCATATCAAGTACAATGTATACCATGCACGCAAAGCATTACTTGAAGCAGGTATTCAGTTTCATAAGACCCATCTTGCCTATCAGTCAAGACTTGGACCACTGGAATGGATCCGTCCCTATCTTGAGGATAAGCTCAAAATGCTGCAGAAAAAAAAGGTGATTGTTTATCCGATAGCCTTTACGATTGATAATTCTGAGACAGAGTTTGAGCTTGATGTAGAGTATAGAGAGATTGCGGATGAACTTGGATTTGAGGAGTATCGTGTGGCAAAAGCACCTAATGACCATCCATCATTTGTAAAGTGTATCGCAAATATTTATGA
>JBNLDB010000290.1:0-1860 GCA_050304115.1 Sulfurovum sp.
ATCGCACGTGCATCTGTGAGTTTGAACCCTTTTTTGAGCAGTTGCAGGGATGTGATAAATGCCCATAATCCCAATGCTGCTGAAAGAATCACTGTCATGGTTAGATAGACATTGAAAGTATAGACCAAGAATATACCTGCATGTATCGTCAGAATGAGCCACACGAATGTAAGTCTCTGCAGTGTACCCTCACCAAACAGACGCATCGCTGTAGGATAACCGCCGTCTTTGTAATCTCCATGAAAGAGCATCACCAATAACCAAAAGTGCGGCACTTGCCAGATAAAATAATAGACGGCTAAAGCAATGAACTCTAACTCAAAAAGCGTATGACCAGCTACCAGCCACCCAATAGCCGGCGGTATCACACCCAATATCGCTCCAGGTACAACCGCTACTGCAGATCTCTTTTTCAAAGGTGTATACATAAGGTTATACCAAATGAATGCAAACCCAAAAAAAGTTTATACCTGTAAGCCCTAAGAGTGAATAGATAAACACAAATGAGACCAGGATCAAGACCACTGCAATGATGACCCCTGTACGAGGAGACATGCGACCTGATGCGATAGGACGGTTCTTCGTTCTTTCCATCTTGGAATCTTCTTTGTACTCTTGTACTTGATTAAGAGTAGAAACTCCCATCGCTACAAGAAGTACAGAGAAGGTAGCTATAAACATATCTACACCAATCTCTCCCTTTGCCATGATATAGGCGAAGAGTGCAGATAGACTGACTGCAAAGGAGAGAATAAACTTGGTAACGCTAAAGAAATCTTTTATCATTTAGCTTTGTCATCGAGATATTTAGCAATTGTTGAAATCTCTTCTTCTGTCATATCAGGGTATGCTGGCATTCCACCATTCATGCCTTTTTTACCTTTCTTGAATACATGACTCATAAATGTTGCATCGTATCCTACAAGACTTGGAGCCATACCATACTGACCCTTACCATCTTCACCATGACATGAAGAACATGCAGCAAATGATGCAGGTTTTTCACCTTTCATGCCACCAGCTACATAGGCAGCGATCTCTTCAGCATCTGCACCTGTAGCCATACCAGCTGGCATTGGTCCCATATCGTAACCAAGTTGATCTTGACCATTATTGATCACATCCAATACTCGTTCTTTTGTCCATCTAGATTTAAGAGAAGGTCCGACTATTACTTTATCTGTTTCAATTGCGTGACATTGTGTACATCCATGACGTTGTACTAGTGCATCACCACCTTTAGCATAATTACCTTTTGGTGTATTCTCTGTACTGTTAAACCATGCATCATACTCCGCTTGTGGAAGTACTACTATTCTAGAGTACATATATGAGTGGTCTGTACCACAGTACTCGGCACACTCTACATCATACTCACCCACTTTAGTTGCATGAAACCATTGTTTTGTTGTACGTCCAGGAACCACATCCTCTTTCATACGGAATGCAGGGATATAGAATGCGTGAATTACATCATTCACCGGTGCAGTCATCTCTAGAATGACATCTGTATCCACTGGTACATAGAGAGCAGTGATACCCATCGTACCCTCTTCTATCACCTTACCATTCTCATCCTTAACAGGTTTTTCGTATGCCCCACCAATTTTGTGTACATAGCCATCTTTATTTGCAGCGTACTCATATTTCCACTTCCACTTAGAACCTTCAACCTTAACCACCACAGTGTCATCTGTGACTGTTGGGAGAGTTCTGAACATTTGTAGTGTCGTATTACCATAGTAAAAGAAAACCATCACCGCAATAATTGGAATGATCGTCCATGCCAATTCCAACCCGGTATGGTGTGTTAAGGTACCGATATCTTCATTTTTTACCTTATCTGCACGATACTTCCAT
>JBNLDB010000291.1:0-1837 GCA_050304115.1 Sulfurovum sp.
ATTGAGAGACTCAACACCACGCTGCATAGGGATGGCTATGCTTTTATCACACAGATCTTCTACACGTTTACTGACGCCTTCGCTCTCGTTACCCAGTACAAAGATGGTCTTGTTACTGTAGCTTTGCTCTTTATAAGAGTTTGGAGCGTGTGATGAAAGTGTATAGAGAGATGCGCCTTTACTTTGGAAAGACTTGAGTGTTTTTGTAAGATCACTCGTTTTGATGATGGGCATTTTAAACAGTGTCCCTGCACTGGCTTTGATCACCAATGGAGATATCTGTGCTGCACCCTTGGTAGGAAGCAAAATAGCATCCACATTGCCCGCTGCGCAAGAACGGATGATCATGCCCAAATTCTGAGGGTTCGTTACGCCATCCAGTGCGATGATACGATAGGCTTTATGTGTATCCAGAAAACTCTCTTCATCACCGAAATGTTCAAGTACTATGTCCAGGGCTACACCCTGATCCTGTTTGGCATTTTTTGAGATACGTGAGAGTGCCTGCTTATCATGATAGGCTACTTCGATACCTCTTTTTTTGGCGATGCTTTTCATCTGTTCGAGGACAGTGGCATCTTTGTTGGATTTGGAGAAATGGAGTTTGTGAATAGTGACAGCGTCATCTTCCAGTGCTTCCATCACGGCATTACGGCCGTAGATGGTCAGCACTTTGTCAAAAAAAGACTTCTTTGCCAAATATTCTGGAGAATCTTTCAATTACGCGTTTCCGTCCCAAGCGATCTTAGGTTTTCCGTTCGTATCAAATTCAACAGCAGGCATCCCCATGATGTTAAACCCTGCGTCCACATAATGGATCTCACCTGTGACACCTGAACTAAGATCTGAAAGCAGGTACATACCAGAGTTTCCTACCTGTTCAATCGTCACATTTTGTTTAAGTGGTGAGTGGTGCTGATTCCACTTGAGCATGAAAGAGAAATCACCGATCCCTGCAGCTGCGAGGGTCTTAATCGGTCCGGCAGAGATCGCATTGACACGAATCCCGTCCTTACCAAGATCTTCTGCAAGATATTTTGTCGTCATCTCCAGTGCTGCTTTAGCTACACCCATAAGGTTATAGTTAGGGATGTACTTCACACCGCCGTAGTAGCTGAGTGTCAATACAGATGAATTCTCTGAAAGGATAGGCTTCAACTCTCTTGCTATCTCGATGAGTGAATAGACAGAAATGTCCATCGCTACATCAAAAGCCTCTTTTGAGATATCATAAAAACGTCCGCTCAAACCCTCTTTAGGTGCAAATGCAATAGAGTGCACGATGAAATCTATCTTACCAAAATCTTTTTCAAGAGACTCTTTCAGTGCTTTGATCTCTTCAGGCTTGCTTACGTCACAAGGATAAAGTCTTGCACCACACCCTAGATCTTCTGCAATTGGTGCCAGTTTTTGCTCAAATCTTTCATTCAAGAAAGTAATGGCCATCTCTGCACCCTGCTCCTGACAAGCTTTTGCAATACCATATGCAATAGACTTTTTGTTAGCGATGCCTAAAATGACACCTTTTTTACCCTTCATTATCATAATAATGCTCCCAAGAAATTAATGCGATAATTTTACCATTATTGCGTTAAAATCTAAAACTATATTTATCATAAATTAAGGCAATAGATGAAAAAAATACTTATTATGAGTACAGGTGGGACATTTAACAAGATTTATGACCCGATCAAGGGTGAATTTATTATAGATGTAGAGTCACAAGCCTTGAATGAGATCGCAAAAAAATGGCTGTTGTTCCTGAAGAATACGGACGCGATGCATTGACACTGTATCAGGTGCTTGAACAATATGCCGCCCACACACTGCTGAAGGT
>JBNLDB010000292.1:0-1835 GCA_050304115.1 Sulfurovum sp.
AAGTATTTTCATCTGTGTAGATATTACCTAAAGTAATATAGACATCTCTAGCGACCTTTTCTTCCTGGTATATATAGAAAAGCATATCTTTTTGATCTTCAGTAAGTACTACAGTCGTATCCGTAGTCTGTTTTTGTGCATAGGCTGAAGATGAAAACAGTGCTACACCACTTGCCCCTGCAACCAACATTTTAGTTAAAAAACTTCTTCTATCTTTAATATTATTCGTATTCATGTTAATCCTTTTAGAATATGTATTAATTACGAAAGCAGTATAAAATAGAAGTATGAAGAAAGTGTGAATTCTAATATCACACTTTATAGCAAGATAGTTTTTATGCTTTGGTTGAACAGTAAGGTAGATTCTCCTCTTCTTTTATAGAACGCAGTATGACATCGTCCATACTGAGCTCATCGATGTGTCTCTTACCCATCACGGCAAGCAGTGTACGTACACCATGAAGCAATTGATGATGATAGAAGGCAATGTGTTTTGATTTTTCAATAACAAGATATTTACTTCGTTTGGCTTCATTCATGGTATTGAGCCCTACAGGACAGTCTCTGCCATTTGCTCCACTGCACTCCCTCGCACGTATACAGCCTGCAGCGATCATAAAACCTCTGGCGATATTGATAAAATCAGCACCATGACAAAGGAGATCCACCACATCATCAGGTGTCAATACCTTCTCACTGGCTATGATCTTAATATGCTCTCTAAGTTCATACTCGTTGAGCACTTGATTCACTATAAGGAGTGCTTCACGTATCGGTAGGCCTATTTTACTCATCATCTCCAAGGGTGCGGTGGCTGACCCACCATCCCCACCATCTATCGTAATAAAATCGGCGATATCTTTCCCCTCTGAGACTCTTTTTTTCAGTGCTTTCGCATACATCTCAAAGTTCTCTCGAGATGAGATAACGATCTTAAAGCCTACAGGTTTATCCGATAGCTTTTGTAAGCGTTCAATAAAGTCAAAGAACGTCTCCATATCCGTAGCGTAAGGAAAACGATTAGGACTTACAAGGTCTTTATGTGCAGGCACACCTCTATAGTAAGCGATATCATCACTGACCTTTGTTGCAAGAAGTTTACCTCCGGTCTGTTTTGCACCCTGCGCAAGTTTTACTTCGGTCATGCGACAGAAGCGCATCACTTTTTGGTAAAGATCATCACTGAAATTCCCATTCTCATCTCTTACACCATACAGACCGCTTCCCATCTGGAACGTAATATCCGGTATCCCCTCAGACACATTTTCAGGAAATGACTCTAGCGGACTGTGCCAATTAATACGGAAATAGACCAGTCTGGTTCTATCAAAAATGAATGAACCTCTATCTTTTTGTCGTACAACCATACGTCTGTAAAGGCGTTGAGAAACTTCTCTGTTGGTAAAGAATCTCATGATCCTATAGATAGACTTGGCAAACCATGTACCCTCTTTCATCTCCAGAAAAGAACTTTCACAATCCTTAACGTTGAGAGTGGCAAGGAAATTGGAGGTCAAACCACCCTCCCCTGTATTTATAGGAAACTGTCCATTAAAAGCACCGCGTGCATAAGCCCGTGTTCCCTCCGGTGAGACCGCCCCGTCACTCATAGCCGATCTACCTATGATACTTTTGCTCTCAAAAGGTATTTTTCTGTTTTCACCGAAGCGTACTGAAAAATCTGCCTGTACTTCATGCAGTTCATTGACGAAATTGGCATGTCTAAAAAGCGCTTTTTGATTACCGTAAGGATTTGAAGGAGAAAACGACAAATAAGGGTTTTCTCCATGTGAGACTTTATTGATCCAATCAATTTTTTCAAAAGAGTCATAGTA
>JBNLDB010000293.1:0-1822 GCA_050304115.1 Sulfurovum sp.
TCCAGACCATTTTCATAACTCATTTTTGCGAACTGTTCTGCTTTTTCGTCTATGCTTTTTTCGTAGATACTCTGGAAGTTCTCTTCATCAAAAGAGGTCAGTGCGGTTACAGCCAGTACCAATGGACGGTTTTCATAAGAAGCCAGTCTGTCCATCACTGTTTTCATCGCGACAGCCCCTGCTGATGCATGGATGTTGAACATATCTACACCCAGTTTGGCTATCTCTTCAGCGGCATCTGCCATCGTGTTGGGAATATCGTAAAGTTTGAGGTCTAAAAATATCTTGAAATCAGGGTTGATCGCTTTTAACGCTTCGATAAAAGGTTTTCCGTCACGAATGTAGGCACGAAATCCTACTTTCATCCAGACATTGTATGATTTGAGTGACTCTGCTAGAGCCAGATTCTCTTCAGCTGACGGCAAATCAAGTGCTACACATAGTTCCATGGTTTAAACCTCTTATCTTTTAGTGGTATAATAATATCCTAATTTTAATATATAAGGACTAAACGCACATGTTTGGAAGAGAAACAAAAAGATACGATATCGTTGAATCTGTAATGGATACATATAACTACGCTAAATTCACAACTTCTAAAGGGGTGATCTGGGCTAAGCTCTTTAAAGATGATGCACCTAACACAGTTGCAAACTTTGCTCACCTTGCAGAAACAGGGTTCTACAACGGCCTCAAATTCCACAGAGTGATCCCTGGATTTATGGCACAAGGTGGTTGTCCTCACTCTAAAGACAATCCGGCTATGGCTGGTACAGGCGGTCCGGGATGGCAGATAGACTGTGAGACTGACACAAGTACGCATCCGCACAGAAGAGGTGTGCTCTCTATGGCACATGCAGGACCGAACACAGGTGGAAGTCAGTTCTTCATCACTTTTGTAGCGACACCTCACCTTGATGGTGTTCACACTGTATTTGGTGCGATCGACGAAGACGATACTGAGAGTTTCATGGTTCTTGATAACATAGAACAGAATGATGAGATCGTGAGCATTGAAGTGGTTGAATCAAGAGCGTAATTAACTGTTTATCATCCTTGGACTTTTGTCCGGGGATATTCTAAAAGGAACTGTATGTTTGGATATTATAGAGTTGCATCGGCTGTGAACAAGACCATCGTGGGAAATCCTGCAAAAAATGCCGAAGAGATCATCAAACTTATCCAGGATGCATACGCTAAAGAGGTTAGTGTCGTTGTATTTCCGGAGCTGACGCTTACAGGATACACTGCCAGTGACCTCCTTCTCAACCAAACACTCATCGCTTCTCAAAATGAACAACTCTCATATATACTGCAGCGTACAGAAGCTATCAATACCATTGCCATCATCGGGTTGGCACTGCTTGAAGCAGACAGACTCTACAATTGTGCTGTAGTACTGCAGAGTGGAACGATCCTGGGGATCGTACCTAAAAGCTATCTGCCGAACAAAAAAGAGTTTTATGACAAACGTCAGTTTGTAACGGGACGGGATATCACAAGAACCACAACAGAGCTTTTAGAAGAAGAGATACCTTTTGGGGTTGACCTTCTTTTTTCTGACTCCAAAGAGATGACTTTCGGGGTGGAAATATGTGAAGATCTTTGGGCTGTGACGCCTCCTAGCAACCATATGGCAAACAATGGTGCCAACCTCCTTTTTAACCTTTCGGCAAGCAATGAACTCATAGGTAAAGCCGAATACCGTGAAGAGCTGGTACGTACACAGAGTGGTCGTTGTATGGCTGCCTATGTCTACGCTTCTGCAGGCGTGGGAGAATCTACCACTGATACTGTTTTTGGAGGACATGCCATCATCTCT
>JBNLDB010000294.1:0-1810 GCA_050304115.1 Sulfurovum sp.
AGGGCAGGATAGATAGCCTTATAGTCAATGGGAAGTGTATTTTTGGACATTTTATGCAAAAGTTCATGAAGCTCTATGACCTCTCCAAAAGCAGCTGAATCTATGTTCGGGCGTCCAATAATAGCATTCTCTCTCGCATTGACCATGACATCTGCAAGATTTGCAGGATGCTCTCCTCTAATAGCCTGAGCCAAGAAGTCAAGTGCACTCTTGTATTCTATATCAATGCCATACTTTTTATAAAGCTTCACACCGGCATCTTTGTCTACATCAATGATCTTATCATAGGCTTTGTTGATCTCAAAGAGAGAGAGTTCTATACGTTCGAGATGTCTTCCCAACCAATAGAGATTGGTCGCTACATTTGCTGTTAATAATTGTTGTTTCATTTTTCTAACTCCATCACCCAAGTGTCTTTAAAGCCACCTCCCTGAGAGGAGTTGACAAGGTAGTTGCCTTCTTCAAGTGCATACCGGGTTAATCCACAGTTCCATACTTTGACATCTTCTCCCATGACCACGTAGGACCTGAAGTCCGCTTTTCTGTCTACAAGTTCATTGTTGAGATAACATTTTTCATCATAAAACTCTATCAGTTCTTGGGCGATGAATCTTCTTGGGCTTGCTTTGATCACAGTCTTGAGATCTTCTATCTGAAGTGCAGACAGTGAATGACCGAACAGTACACCGTAGCCTCCAGCCTCTGCCACATCTTTTATGACCAGTGTTTCTATGTTATTCATCACATAATCCATATCTTCTTTGAAGTAGGGAAGGTAGGTAGGCGCATTTTTCAAGATAGGTTCTTCACCCAGGTAATATTCTATCATTTTGGGTACAAAATAGTAGATACCTTTGTCATCCGCAACACCATTACCCGGTGCATTTAATAAGGCTACATTGCCACTTAAATAAGCTTCGATCACACCAGGCACACCGATTAAACTTTCAGGGTTGAAAAATTTAGGATCCAAGAATTCATCATCCAGTCTTTTGTAGATCGCACCCACTTGAATTTTTTTACCATTATAGTTTTTGAAGTAGACTTTTTTATTGATGACTTCAAGTTCGTTCGCACGTACAAGTTGTGCACCTATCTGCTCAGCAAGATAACTATGCTCGTAATAGGCAGAATTAAATCTTCCAGGGGTCAATAATACATTAATACCGCCTGTATTGACGTAATTCATTGCATCAGTAATATATGTAGGGTAGGATTTGATCGACTCGATCTTCAAGTTTTCAAAAAAGTCTGGATATATTTTTCTGTACGTATCACGAATAGATAGGGGATAGCTTGCACCACTCGGTACACGCAGGTTGTCTTCCAAAATGACCCACTCATCATTAGTAGTATCTTTTACAAGATCGATACCGTTAATATGTGTTCTGATCTTTTTGGAAGGCGAAAAGCCAACAAACTCTTTCAGGTAACCGCTGGCACGCTCTACAAATTCAGATGGGATCACCCCTTCTTTAACAATTTTAGCTTCCGTATATAGATCCTCCAGGAAAAGGTTCAGGGCGGTGATCCTTTGCTGCAGTCCTTTTTCAATTTTAGTAAATTCTTGTTTGGAAATGATACGCGGAACCACATCAAACGGAAGAGACTGTTCTATGAAGTTTCCATCTTTATAGAGATTAAAGTTAATCGCAAATTTATCCATATATTTTTTGAACTCTTTGATCTTTTTCCGATCCTGTTTCTCAAAAATTTCCCAAAATTTCTTGTGAAGTTCAGTTGAACTCTCTAACATGCTCTCTACCTTTATGAATCGATTTTATCTGCTTATATTATAGGGATATTTTGA
>JBNLDB010000295.1:0-1791 GCA_050304115.1 Sulfurovum sp.
CTAGTCGGATGTGTGTTTGTTGAGATTGTAACAGAGTCGAAAACTTGTCATATCTATAAGGTGGTTCTCCTGACTATAAAAGTAGCAGCCCACAACGCATATGAGGCAAGCAACTCATAGTTTTTCTACAGCATAATACAGCAAAACTGAGCGTATGACTATTACTCCACGAGAGGGCATGAACCAGTTTGAAACATCGTGTCTTGTGTTCATGTGAGATTGATCTCACCGACTTGTGTTCCCTCAAATTTTATTCCAAATATCTGACGACACCACATCAACAATTATAATATCGTACTTTTGGTTTGAGCTATGTATTAGAAAAAGAAGGTGCAATTCTTTGCTGTGAACCAGGCTCGCGCACACCAACTTCCCCAACAGTTTGATAACATTGTTAGGAAAGATGACAGCTCTTGTAAGGGCGGTCTTCCAGACCGGTAGTATGAGCGCGCCTTTCACTCTCTACCCATGTCTCCCTATGGTTAGTTATATTTTGAAGTGATATTTGACGTTGGATAGTTATATTTTGAACTGATCAAGGTCAAATATATGAATAGAAAAACTCTCACAGGCGCTACACGTGTTTTAATAGAATCTGCTGCAAAAAGTTTCATCCATGATTTGATACTAAGGCATCTCTGTATCCTGCCTTTCTGCAGAGTTCTCTTATCGTCACACACTGATCTTATTTTTTTCCATTACGTTTTTTCTTCTGTTAGGCTGTTACATGGGATGAGCATGTAGCTTTTCCCAGTTCTTACGGCAGGATTATTCAGATCACTATGTTCTATAAAAATGATCTTTTTTATATAAAAGCTCAATCTTTTGCTTTTCTTTTGCCGACAGAATGGACTTATCCAAGCCTTTCTTCTTGTACGAACGGAAGTAATCTCGATCAAGCAAACCCTCTGACCCAAAGTTAGAGTTCACCTGAATTCGTAAGATTCCTTGCTTTGTTCAAAATGACAAACACTACTACAGAATACGTTTGTAGTATCGGCTGGTAAGGTATCTTTGGTATCGGCCCTCCAGGCCGATACCATTTATACGATACGAAAAATGAGGTCTTTTTAGTATCGGCTGTTGCCAGCCGATACTAAAAATAATTATTGGTATCGGCTGGCTTAAGTCAGTCGATACCAATAAGTGTCCTGCTGGCCGATATCCAAGGCATTATTGGTATCGGCTGTCTTAAGACAGCCGACACCACTAAGTCCTGTACAGATTGAAAATATTATTTGAATTCGCTATGAAACCTGTATATTTTTCAAATTCAGAATTCACAGTAATATATACACAAGAATATTCACACAACATCACTGGAATTCACAGTTCACATTCACAACATCGAGAAATTCAATAGTCAAATAGTTTATTCACAACAATATTCACAATATCGGTCAAAAATACAATATTCACAACATCGGTCATCAATATTCACGTTGTTTCCAAGTATATCAATAGAGATTACAGTTCAAAGACCAAATCTTTCATAATTGCATAGTTGAGGAAACTCTACTAATGTGCCATTCTTGTCGAAGAATCTTCCTTGTGCATTGAATATCTCACGACGCAAGAACATACACATGTCAGATATAACATGGTCGACTCCGTTCTTTTGCATATCCTTATCAAAAAGATATGCACATTCCTTCTGATAATTACGATGCTGATGAAAAAAGCAGAATTTGGTTATTAATTAGCAATGAACAACAATATAAAGAAACATTTACGAGAACACAGAATGTGAAGATATTACTAGAAAGATTAAGAAGCTAAAAGACACAATGG
>JBNLDB010000296.1:0-1781 GCA_050304115.1 Sulfurovum sp.
CTTGCCATCCTCTCCATCTCTTCCATGGATAAGGTTCAATACCACATCAAAATTCACTGGCTTGCTTCCAAACATTCCGTCTATCTGAAATCCACCGTTTTTAAGTGTCAACTCTTTGGATTTTTTATATTCACCCGATGAAAAGAGTTTAGCGTTGATCTTCTGCGTATCAATAAGATAAAATTTTCTGTCACTGCTCACAAAGATATAGAGAAGCGTCGTGTTTTTTAAAACCTTTTTCATTGTAATGGCAGAAACAATGCTTATCTCATGTTCAAAACTGGATCCACCAAACAATATCGCTAGTTTCATCTGACTTCCTTACAGCATTTTGGCAAATTCGCCAAAGATATAGGCACTCTCATGCGGGCCGGGACTTGCTTCAGGGTGATGCTGAACCGACATCGTCGGAGAATCATTGTATTTGAGCCCCTCGATCGTATTGTCAAAAAGGTTCATATGTGTCACAGTCGCCACTTCAGTTATGTTGTCGGGTACATTATAGTTATGGTTTTGTGCCGTGATCTCTATGGAACCTGTAACAACATTGCTCACAGGGTGATTTCCGCCATGGTGTCCGAACTTCAGTTTGTACGTATCGTAGCCATGTGAGATAGAGAGTAACTGATGTCCAAGACAGATACCAAAGATCGGTACTTTACGAGCAATAAGTTTTTTGATCTTCTCATGTTCCTCTGTTAAAATAAGCGGGTCCCCCGGTCCATTGGAAAGGAAGACGCCATCAATCTCTTTTGCATCAAATTGGGTAATGATCTCTTCAGCTGAGATAGAGTTCGGCACAACCGTCACTTCCATACCCGCATGTGTCAGTTCATTGAGGATATTTCTTTTGATACCAAAATCAAGTGCAATGATCTTTTTGGTGGTATTGGGCGCATCATATTGGAATGTCTTGGTGTTGTAACGTCCTTCAGGATGGATATACGTCTCTTTTGTACTTACCTGTTCGATGTAATTCACCTCTTCGATACGTGGTGAGGATTCCAATACTTTTTTCAGTGCATCCTCGTCATGTATCTCCGTAGAGGCTACCATCATCATCGCACCTTCATCTCTAAGCATTTTTGTTAAAAAACGCGTATCTATGTCCGTGATACCCAGTACATTCTCTCTTTTGAGCAGTTCCGCCAAAGTCTCTTCACATCTAAAATTAGAGGGACGGTCCTGATAACTTCGCACGATAATACCTTTACAGTAGGCACCTTTACTCTCCATATCTTGAGCATTGCACCCTACATTACCTATCTCGGGTGTCGTGAATGTCACAAATTGTCCTGCATAAGAAGGGTCTGTCGTGATCTCTTGGTATCCTGTCAGAGATGTATTAAAAACGATCTCTCCTACAGACGTACCTTCTGCACCAAAACTTTTTGCTTCAAGCATCAATCCATTTTCAAAATACAAAGATATCTTATTCATCACAGCATACCTCTTTTCGATAGTTCTTCCTGATACAATCTTTCATAGAGGAGTTCATAATCCTGTGAACCAGGAATCACTTCTTTCTCCATACCTTTGATCTTTGTATAAACTATATCATCTATCTCATCATAGGCATCTGCAAAGGTTTTGAAAGATTTAAATATCACATTCTTCACCTGGTTTTCATTCACTGTATATTCTGCAAGGTAATTTTCATACAATTCATCCAAGATCAAGTGTGCCAGGTCATTGTATCTGTCATCATAATTCATGATCACACCGTGCTCAGGGGCCATTTTCTTTTTGATCATAAAAAAGAGCTGTCTCTCATCGGCATG
>JBNLDB010000297.1:0-1774 GCA_050304115.1 Sulfurovum sp.
GAGAATCAAAGCTATGCCTTTTCCAAGATCCTATATGACCATACTGCAAAACATACAACAGTACCAGACACTCACACCCAAACAGAAAGAAAAACTTCACGTTATGATACTTCTTTTCATAGATCAAAAAGAGTTCGTAGGTGTAAAAATGAACATCAATGATGAAATAAAAGTCATCATCGCATTTTATGCCTGTCTGATGCGGCTTGGATTTGAACTGGGTGAGAAAGACCATGTCAGCACCGTTATAGTCTACCCCGAGCACTTCATCGTAGATGACTCACATACGATTGATGGCATACACCACACACGCACATCAGTCCTCGAAGGTCAGTCAGCCAATGGCACTGTAGTCATCTCATGGCAGGATATAGAGCAAAACATAACTAAGCAGGGGAAAGAGAATGTCATCATCCATGAGTTTGCCCATGAGTTGGATTTTGAAGATGGCCTTGCAGACGGTACACCTCTTTTGGAAACTTCAAACTATCAAAAATGGTCTGAAGTTTTCTCTAAAGCTTTTACTACATTAAAAAAACTTGAAGAGAAGCAAATACATTCAGTAGGGCTTAGACTTTTAGGTCACTATGCGCTCACAAATGAAGCTGAGTTTTTTGCAGTGTGCAGTGAGCGCTTTTTTCAGACACCTAAAACATTCAAAAAGCATTTCCCTGATGTTTATGAAGAACTTAAACGTTTTTATAGACTTGATGCAGAAGAGTTATACACATCACATCACGAGCATAATGCATGATGTTGCTCACGTAATTTACCTCATACCTAAACTATTAAAGATACTTTTCAACCCATTTTATGATCTGCTTACTACTGCGTGCACCGGTAAATCTATCTATCTCTTTTCCATCTTTAAACACAAGTACTGCCGGGATATTTACTATAATGATAGTTGGGTTTTGTGTTTGAGCGTTGTCGTTGTTTATTTTTAAAAACTGTGCTTGTAATGGCATAGCCATTGCTGCAGCTTCAAAATGAGGTGCCATCGTCAGGCATGGACCACACCAAGGTGCCCAGAAGTCAACTATAACAGGTAGATCAGAAGTATGAATGAAGTAGTCCAATATAGCTAAATTTGCATTCAGCGGCTTACTTTCTAAAAGTGATCCTCCACACTCTTTACAATGTTCAGTAGTGTATCTCTCCTTCTTTTTTACACTGCTTACTTTAAGGCAATGGGGACAAACTACATTGATATGCATATCGCGACACTCCATTATCTCTTTAAATTCCCAAATTACGCATAAAGTTTGAAGCGATGTCTGTACTTTTTAGTTTGAAAAATTCACCTGACCGTGGAATATACACTTTATCTATGGCCTCATAAAACAACTTAAGCCACTGTTCAAAAGCCTTTCTACTTATGCCTTCTATCTCGAAGTGTGGTGCCATAGGGTGTCCGTTATACCGCTCATCTCCCAAAGCCACAAAAGCCCAAAACTGACTGATGAGTACAAGATGTTCTTCCCATACCTCAGAGTTGATATCATCACCTAACTTTTCCACAAAAAATGGTCCTACCAACGTATCTTTGAGTACCATAGGGTAAAATGTTCTTACTAGTTTCTCTATATTCTCATCATTTATTGTATTTGCTAATTCTGTTTGCATCCTATGCCTTTCTTTATACACTTTGCTTTGTATTGATCTACATGAACAAATCTTTATTATTCAAAAACATCTAGTGTACTATAGCAGATAATATTTAGGATATAAATAGTCATACTTCACCCCACTTCTCCCTATGAATTTTTTATTT
>JBNLDB010000298.1:0-1770 GCA_050304115.1 Sulfurovum sp.
AAAAAATATAATATCGAATTTGACAGGTCGATAGATCTAAGAGAGTAGTTATTCATACTTTTTAAACTGTTGTAGCCACTCTTTGTCCTCTTCACTGAGGGTTCCGACCCTTTCGAGGAGTTTTTTCTTTGTGGAGATGAGGTCATCTATCTCCAGATACGCGAGAAGTGCAGGATTGATCGTTGGTTCTTCTCTGCCGTAAGCGATAAGTTTTTCTATATCTGCGAGTAATTCTTCTTTGGTTTGTTTGTTTTCTGTATTCATTTTGTTATACTACCCAAAAAGAAATAATAAAGGATAGACTATGTTAGAAGTAGGAGCACAAGTACCGGATTTTTGTTTACCCAACCAGGATGAAGAGGAGATCTGTCTTAGAGATATAAAAGGAAAGTGGATCGTACTCTATTTTTATCCAAAAGACAATACACCTGGATGTACCACAGAAGCGTGTGATTTCACAGCGGCACTTCCAGATTTTACGGATCTGGATGCCATTGTTTTAGGGGTTAGTCCGGATTCTCCTAAAAAACACAGAAATTTCATAGAAAAGAAAGATCTGAAGATCACACTTTTGGCAGACGAAGAGAAAGAGTTGTGTAACACTTTTGGCATCTGGCAGCTTAAAAAGTTTATGGGTAAAGAGTATATGGGGGTGGTACGTTCCACTTTCATCATAGACCCTGACGGGAAAGTAGCTGCAACTTGGACAAAAGTAAAAGTCAAAGAGCATGTGGATGCTGTAAAGGCTAAACTGCAAGAGCTTCAAAACGCATAACACTGATGGGACAAGAGAATACCTTGTTCCTGTCTCCCCCCTCCTTTTATAAAATTTTAAAGATCATTTCGGTATAATCGCGTTCCTTATTCTTATGAGAGGCTATGAAATAGCTTGAATTTGGAAATACTCATGTAGTTATTCCTTGACTGGTTGCACATTGTGTGTTGATGGCTACAGCGGATTAAACCTAGTGATGAAGCATATGCTTTTAACTGAGCTTTTACAATTGAAAGTTCTATTATGATTATATACCAAGGAGAAACTTATGGTAACAATGAAAGACTTACTCGAATGTGGTGTACACTTCGGGCACCAAACTAGAAGATGGAATCCAAAAATGAAGAAATTCATTTTCGGTGCAAGAAAGAACATCTATATCATCGACCTTCAAAAAACACTTAGATATTTCAAATATACATACAACATCGTAAGAGATGCAGCAGCTGAAGGGCAAACAGTGCTTTTCGTAGGTACGAAAAAACAAGCTAGACAAGCGATCAAAGAGCATGCTGAAAGATGTGGTATGCCTTACGTTGCAACTAGATGGTTAGGTGGTATGTTGACAAACTACCCGACAATGAAAAAATCGATCAGAAAACTTGAGATCATCGAGCAGATGGAAGAGACTGGACAGATCAATCTTTTGACTAAAAAAGAAGCATTAATGCTTAAGAGAAAGAAAGAGAAATTAAGCTCTTACCTTGAAGGTTTCAGACACATGAAAAAACTTCCAGACATGATGTTCGTTATCGATTCTGTGAAAGAACACATCGCTGTGAAAGAAGCAAGAAGACTTGGTATGAAAGTTGTTGCACCACTTGATACGAACTGTGATCCGGATATGGTTGATTATCCAATCCCTGGAAATGATGATGCTATCCGTGCCATAAAACGTTTCTGCTCAAAGATCGCAGATGCTATCATTGAAGGCGCGCAAAAAAGGGAAGAAGCTTTAAAAGAACAGGCTTCTAAAGAACAGGCTTTTAAAAAAC
>JBNLDB010000299.1:0-1770 GCA_050304115.1 Sulfurovum sp.
GTCAAATACAAAGAAGAGGCGGTTAAGATTTTAAAAGATATACAGCTCCCTTCTGGATATTACTTAGCGTGGGAAGGACAGTCAGAATACCTTAACTCAGCGATGCAAAAAATAAAATGGATAGTCCCGGTTGTACTCTTGGTGATATTGATCCTGATCTATTTTGCACTGGGTGAGATCGTACCAACCCTTATTGTATTTATTACCCTTCCTTTTGCCCTACTAGGCGGTGTAGTGTACCTCTATATGTTACATTTCAATATGAGTATTGCAGTGATAGTCGGTTTCCTGGCACTTCTGGGAATTGCCGCAGAAACAGCCATAGTCATGATCGTCTATCTGCAAGAGAGTGTTGAAGTAATGCATAAAAAAATGGGCACCCAGTTTAACAGACAGTATCTCTCTGATGCGATTTATGAAGGTGCTGTTCAAAGAGTCAGACCCAAACTTATGACGGTATTTGCTATTTTAATGGGACTCATGCCTATCATGTACACTTCGGGTGTAGGGAGTGAAGTGATGCAACGTATCGCTGCACCGATGATAGGCGGGCTTGTAAGTTCAGCTATACTCAGCCTCTTTCTCATCCCTATTTTTTACGAAATGTATGAGAAGTATAAATTAAGCCACCCTAAGGAGACCAAATGAGACCACAGCTAATGATCACACTGTTTTTCACATTATCGCTTCTAACAGGATGTACAGATAGAGATAAAGGAGATTCCTTAGCTGAAGATGGTATGAAATGCGGTCCGGGAAAATGTGGGGCCAGTATGGTGAATGGTTCTGCATTACTGGTGAAAAAGAAAATGAACATCTTAAACCAGCTTAGAGAAGAGGATAACAGGCGGGAGTGTGTATTAAATGCTTTAACAACAAAAGAGATATACGCTTGTGTACGTGTCAAAGAGACCGGTCGATTGAGTACAAAATGTTCAGCAGACAATACAGTAAAAGCACCCAAAAAAGAGAGTCCCCCGATGAAATGTGAAACTGGAAAATGCGGAAGCAGTATGTAATAGACGCAAATAGTCAGAAAATAGAAAATATATAAATGTTAAAAAATAATAAGATGTATTTGATAAAGAGAGTAGTAGTGTTCAAAAGCCAAAAGGCTTTTGAATCTAAAGTGTGAAAACTTATTTCATTGCTGCAATATAATCTGCAACAGCTTTGATAGTCGCGTCATCCATAGAAGCTACTTGACCTTTCATAAGACCACCCATACCATATTGGTTAAGTGTACCAGCTTTATAACCGTTAAGTTGCTCAACTGTTTTAGCAGCATCTTGACCTTTGATGATAGCTGATTTACCTAGAGCAGCTTTTTCTCCGTTTGCACCATGACAACCTACACATTTAGCGTAAGCAGCGGCACCATCAGCCATAAGTAGTGTAGATCCAGCAAGTAACATTGCGATTGCAAATTTTTTCATTTCAATTCCTTTAAGTTTATTTATTTGATATAGAGAAGATCTACTACTATAAGTGATCTTCCACCTCTTTTTTCATTTTAAGATACATACCTTAACAAGACGGTACGTTACCTGAATCACTTGCATATTCATATGCAAAATCATATACATCTGGAATATATTTTGCTTTGAATTTTTTTACTTTTGGACAAAGTTTCTTGATTTCATCCTCAAATTTACCCGCTTCTTGAATCGCTTCCCACTCATCTTGTGTATGTGATTGTGCAAACTTGACACCATTGAATCCACAAGGAGCTTTTAGCTTCTTAAGATAAATTTTTTGACCTTTTTTCAC
>JBNLDB010000300.1:0-1739 GCA_050304115.1 Sulfurovum sp.
TGATGCATTTTGGAGAGAAGAGGGCTTAAGCGGCTTTGCCGTTTCACATCTGGGACCGTTGGGTGAGATACATGATGCCTGTACAGAGGACAAAGCAGCACTGTTTGGTTTTGTGCATAGTACTGCGAAGTATGAGAACTTTGAAGAGGATGTCATGCAGCAACTTACACGACTTTATGGAAGCCAAGCTGCCCAACCTTCCAATTTTCACCTTGTAGATTGGAAAAAAGAGCCCTATACGTCAACACCTCTTGATACTATGCCGCTGCGTGAGCATCCTTCCTATGGATTCAGTGCAATACATTTTGACGGTCGGTTGATCTTTTCAGGTACGGAGAGTAGCTATGGAGAAGGTGGGTATCTGGAGGGAGCGGTCACATCAGTGCTCGAATTATTGAAAAAATTATAGTTTCAGCACAAGCAGGTTACTGAGAGCATCAAGTATCTTTACATCTTGAATGGGATTCTCTTTTAGGTCCAAATAGACAAGTTCAGGCAATGATGCCAGAGTTTCAATCTGCTGTATATGATTGGTATGGGCAACCACTTTTTTGAGTGTTATAAGCTGACCTAACGGTGTGATATTAGCGATGAGATTGTCCTGGATAAAAAGGAATTTCATTTTTTCATAGGAGGCCAAAGGGCTAAGGTCAGAGATCTTATTATGCGAAAGCGACAGTTTATGTAATCTTGTCAGTGATGACAGCGGTTTGATATCAGTGATATGGTTATGGGAAAGGGAAAGACGTTCAAGCCAGGTGAGTGCAGCTATCTCTGAAGGGATCTCCGTGAGTCCTTGATGACTCAGATCTAGATAGGGGAGTCGTTCTTCTCTGCAGTGTGCTATCTTTTCTTGCACTTCTTTTATCATGCTGTATCCATTTTAGTGTAGTGAGGACATCATAACATATTATTGATAGAGAAAGAAATGCGGCGAACTTTACTTTAGCCAAACAAAAGCCTCCATAAAGTACTATCCAAAACAATGTAACACTAAAACCATGTATTAGAATAGATGCGAAGAGGAATGGAAAATGGCAGATATAAACAGACCGTGTGTGAGAAGATGTTCTCTAAATGAAGAGGAGATCTGTCTTGGATGTTTCCGCACGTTTAATGATATGCTTCTATGGAACAAAGCAAGTAATGAAGAAAAACAAGAGATGCTGAACCTAGCAGAGCAAAGGAAAATGGAGCATGCCAAGAAAAAGTCTTTTTAAAACACACGTGCAATGCATGGATAGGCTTTTATTTGCTCTTGATCCACGCTTGAATCATCTTTAATTCATCTTCCGCAATGGTATGTAGTTTGTCATAGTTCTTAAACTCTATATCGAAACCGCCCTCCTGCAGGGTTTCTACCTGTGCTTTGGAAGTCTCATAAGGCAATACATCATCATAGGTACCGTGTGTACAGAGCCAGTCTGCATTTTTTACATTGGGGTTCATCTCTTGTAGTAGTCTCTCAGCATCGTAGATGTAGCCACTGACTGCGATATACCCCGCAAGTACTTTTTCATATCGAGCCCCAAATTCAAAGGTGAGTAGGGCACCCTGGGAAAAGCCGAACAAAAAACTCTCCTCGGCATTGAACTCTTCTTCAAAAAGTCTGTCAAAGATATCTGTGAGTATGGCCCTGGAATGTCTGATCCCTTCTAATTGGTTGGGCGGAAGATCATACCACGAGTATCCTCCATAGTAGTTATAAGGGGCATTGAGTAAAAGATAGTTCATATTGT
>JBNLDB010000301.1:0-1700 GCA_050304115.1 Sulfurovum sp.
GATGAACGGTATAAGAATGATGAAACGGGATGCAAAGCGTATGATCCCAAGATCCTGTTAAAAATAATACTGTTGGGATATGCACGAGGGGTAAACACCTCACGGAAGCTGGAACGGGCATGCAGGAAGAATCTGGTGTTTATGGCACTTTCTTGTGGGCAGAGACCTGATCACAGTACGATAGCAGCATTTGTATCAAGTCTGAAAGAAGAGATAAAACCACTTTTCAGAGATGTCTTGCTGGCATGTGAAGAGATGAAGCTTCTGGGAGGGACAGAGTTTAGTTTGGATGGGTGCAAGCTAGCCTCAAATGCATCGAAGCGATGGAGTGGTACCTTTAAAACCTTAAAAGAAAAAAAGGAGAAAATAGAACGAAGGGTAACATACCTGCTTTCTGAGCAGGTTGAAGCGGATAAGCGAGAGGAAAAGGATGAGAAGGAAAAAGCAGGAAGATCCGACTTTATAGCGAAGCTCAAGAAACAGGCAGCGAAGATAGAGACGTTTCTGGAGAAGAACGAACAGAAACCCGGCAAACAGCGCAAGGAAGTTCAAAGTAACGTAACGGATAATGAATCAGCAACGATGAGCACCTCCCATGGAACGATCCAGGGGTATAATGGACAGGCACTGGTAGATGCAAAGCACCAGGTAATCGTTTCAGGAGAAGCCTTTGGGTCCGGACAGGATCAGTATCATCTGGAACCGGTATTAACAGAAGCGCAGGAGAACATGAAAGCAATCGGCAAGGATGAGGAGTATTTTAAGGATACGATTTTGACAGCAGACATGGGCTATCACAGCGGTGAGAACATAAAGCGGTGTGAAGAAGAGTCAATAGATGCCTATATGCCGGATAAGAACTACCGAAAAAGACATCCAGGACTTGGCGTTAAGAACTCATCAATAAAAGTCCGGCGGAGGAAATTCATGCCGGAAGACTTTAGCTATGATGAGAAAACAGATGAATATGAATGCCCTGCAGGAAAGAGGTTAAAACGGCATACACGAAGTTATAATAGACGATGGGGAACGATGTATGTGGCATACCGTGCAGAGAAAGGAGATTGTGAGGTCTGTACACACCGGGAGGGATGCATTAGTAAGAAGGGCACAAAAGGCAAACGAAAGTACCTCTTTATACCAATTGAATCAAAACGGCGAAATTACTCACAAGAGATGGCAGCGAAAATGGACACCGAGCGGGGACGGGAGATATATCCTCACCGTATAAAGATAGTGGAGCCGGTATTTGCCAATATACGAACGCAAAAGCGGTTGGACCAATTTACCTTACGAGGGAAAGTCAAGGTAAACATTCAGTGGTTACTCTACTGTATGGTACACAATATAGAAAAGATAGCGAACTTTGGAGCTGTTTATGAAGTAGGGTAGAAAACAAACAGTAGGATAAGCAGGTATTCCCTTCAAAAAAAGAAATCATCCCAAACATTTCAAAAAATCTGATCAACACCCTAGGAAGAGCTCTTCGCAAAAGGGTTTTTCGACAGTCTCCCAAAAATGTTACGATTCCAACCCTCACCAGAAGAGTGACACATTCAAAAGAGACTGTCGAAAAAGTCCCCCTGTTTGAAGATTTCCCATCATGGTACAGCCACCCTATGCTATACTAGAGCCATAGCAGCAGAAAACACAACAAACAAGGAGAGGCTATGGCGAAGTATAAACCGTACAATTATTCC
>JBNLDB010000302.1:0-1682 GCA_050304115.1 Sulfurovum sp.
TTTTAAAGGTAAATAATGAAATTTAATGAATTTGATTTTCATGCTGATCTGGCAAAAGGTGTGAAAATAGCAGGCTTTAAAGAGCCCAGTCCCATCCAGGAGATGGCTATTCCTATCATCACGAATGGTAGTGATATGGTGGGTCAGGCCCACACGGGTACAGGAAAGACAGCAGCATTCGGTCTTCCTATTATGGACAAACTTGCCAAAGGCGAGATAGAAAGAGCATTGATCATCACACCGACAAGAGAGTTGGCAACACAGGTAGCCGATGAACTCTATCATTTGGGACGTTTTGCGGGTATCAGAACGTTAACCGTGTATGGTGGTGTAGGATATGGACGTCAGATTGCACTTATCCACAAAGGTGTACAGATTGTCGTAGCAACACCGGGAAGACTGAAAGACCTATACAGAAAAGGAAAGATCGATGTGTTGAACCCGGAGATCGTTGTACTCGATGAAGCAGATGAAATGCTGGATATGGGTTTCCTTGAAGAGATTAAAGAGATCTTTGAATATATCCCTCAAAACAGGCAAACACTGCTCTTCTCTGCGACAATGCCAGAACCGATCAAAGAGTTGGCAAGTAACATTCTCTATCAACCGGAGTATATTTCTGTTGTAGGAGATGAAGAAACAACCAATAACATCATAGATCAGCGTTACTATATGATCCATGAACACCAAAGAGATGAAGCGATCGTAAAACTGCTGGAAACAGAAAAGACCAATAAATGTATTATCTTTTGCCGTATGAAAAGGGAAGTGGACAGACTGACCGAGCATTTGCAGGCACTGGGATTCAATGCCAGCGGTTTACACGGTGACTTGGAACAGATGGATAGAGAAGTGATCATCAAAGCCTATAGAAGAGGTGAAACGAAGATCATGGTGGCCACAGATGTCGCTGCACGTGGTTTGGATGTCAAAGATGTCACACATGTCTTTAATTATCATATTCCTTTTGATCCGCAAAGTTATGTACACCGTATCGGACGTACAGGACGTGCAGGAAGAAGCGGTCAGGCGATTACTTTGGTAACAACTGAAGAGTTTAAAGAGCTTCAGCGTATCCAAAGGGAAGTAGGTGCAGAGATGCGTTTGGCTACGATCCAGGGTGGTTCAGGACTTGATGCTGCAAGTTGCGAATATCTGTCTGAGCAGATCAGAAACATTCCTGTGCATGATGATGCCGCAGCATTGTTGGATTACATGGGAGAAATGGACAAAGAGACTCTCTTGACAAAACTCATTTCACGTATCATTGAAGAGGAACAGCATAACATAGGAAGCCAGATCGGTTTTGATCAAAATACTGTAGATGAGATGATGCAAGAGTATGCAGCGGAACAAAAAGTTACGCGAAAGAGCAATCGTAGAAAAAAGAGAAGATAATTCTTTTTTTTTACCTAATAACAAGCAAAACTATTTTAAAATCTGTAAACTTATAAAGTGAGGTTAATCACATGGAAATAGATTTAGTAAGCGAAGGCTTAAAATTTATGGTGCTGGGAATGCTGATAGTATTTGTCTTCCTGGTTATCCTGGTTCAAGTAATGAAGCTCCAAGCTAAAATTATCAGTAAATACTTCCCTGATAAAGTAGTTGAAGCAGCTCCTGTTTCAACCAATGCGGCACATGAAGCTGAGCAAGAAGCACATCATGTTGCAGCTATTGTT
>JBNLDB010000303.1:0-1638 GCA_050304115.1 Sulfurovum sp.
CTATTATCGGTTTAGTGGTCTCAACACAGATTCTTATACCAAACGGTTTTGGCTTAGGATTTGACATGGCCTATGTATTTTTACCGGCTCTGATTGGGTCACTGATCATTTTATTGGTCAAATGGAGATTTCAACCTCTACTAAAACTCATTTCTTCATTTATGTTTGGAGCAGGATATATAGGTGCCTCTGCATTTGCAGTGGCTGCTTCACATCTTTTCTTAACTTAAAATGTTTTAAAGATATCCTCGAACTCTTCGGGGATACGACAGGGTTTCCCCTTATCGACATAGACTAGAACCACTTCCATACTAAAAAGTTTCACATCATCTTTCCATATTTCCTGTAAGAGTACCACGGATGAGCGTTTAATCGTCAATATCTTTGTTGTTACCTCAAGCATATCGCCCAATGCAGCAGTAGCTAAAAAGCCGGCTTTGATGTCACGTACCACAAACCCACTCTGATCGCCCAATGTAGGTTTCACCCCTCTTTGAAAAAAGATCTCTGAGCGTGCACGTTCACAATACTTGATATAATTCGTATGGTAGACAATGCCACCTGCATCTGTATCTTCGTAGTAGACTCTTATCTTCATACTAAAACTCTATGTCTATTTCTTTGGATTTTTGAACATGGAGTAAGACATTTGCAAAAGCATATTGATCCACTTCGTCTATACCTTCATGTTTATATTCCAATAAATAGTCATATCCATCCAGTTCAATATTTTTAATTTTTTTCAAGTGAATAACGTAGACAAGTAGATCAGCTAGATCACTCACCGGGATGATTTCCCTGAAATCTTTATCAAACTCATCGATATACTCCTCACAGATATCTTCATTGGACATCAAAAGTATCCAAAGTATGATATTGTCTATCTTTTGGGGTGGATGGACTTTGTTTAAAAAGCTCTCATAGATCTCTTTGTTTTGAGATATCTCATCAAGCTGTTCATTGGCTTGTGTGATTAAAAAGTTGATTCTCTCTTCAGTGAGTTTATTATTTCTATAGTCATCTAGTACTGACTCTGCGATTTGAAGTGTATGCATTGTTTCTCTTTTTATTTGATATGTAATTATTGCAGGATATTCTGAAAATTCCTATCATTCCCACTATTTTAAGATTAGACATCATCTTCTTTTGTCTCATTATTGTCACTCTTTTTCATGCCTATCATACTCATAAACCTGCCAGAGCATCCTTGCTCTTTCCTATACGAGAAAAATCGCTCTACATTACAGGCAGTACAGGTATGGCTCATCTCAATGTTCTCTTCTTGAAGACCTGCAGCTAGAAGTTGTTGTTTGTTGATCAAAGGCAGGTCTAGCATATATTTTTCACCTACAGGAGTAAACCCTTCAGGGGTATTAAAAAAATGCTCTGCAACCTCTTTGCCTACTTCATAGCAGCAGCGTCCTATAGAAGGAGCGACACCTGCGATCAACTCTTTTGGATCACAGCCATACATTTCTCTCATTTTTTGCACTGTTTTGTATACAATCTGTGCTTTTGTCCCTTTCCATCCTGCATGGACTGCAGCGACCACTTCTTTGTGACTGTCATAGAGGAGTATAGGCACACAGTCTGCAGTCAGTATAGTGAGCATGACACCTTTCAGATCTGTGATCAGAG
>JBNLDB010000304.1:0-1633 GCA_050304115.1 Sulfurovum sp.
AGGCACGTGAGCTTGCCTACTGGTGGGAGATGCACCAGATGGCCAACAGCCTTGGTGAAAAGATAGTGAAAACCTGCCTATAGCGGTTGGCCGGATGCTGCCTTACGTCTCCATGTAGTGTAGGCCGAGTAGGATGGATTTCCCTCAACCATCATATCGTATGCATGTCTATAGCTGCAGTTATTCTTTTCCTTATAGGCATTGAGTACCTCTACAACCATCTCTTTATCTTCTTTTTTGTACGTACCTCTCAATGACTTCACCAAATTGATCGGCTCCATATGCATACTCATATCCATACATATCCTTTTTTATCGTAGTCTACATCAATATTCATTAATCATCCCCCTTTTATCCTTCGGAAGCCATCCTTTCAAAGAAACCTAAAACCTCTTTGATAACCTGAATTTCATCTTCTGACTTTGGACAAAAATCCAAATGCACATTGATACCATACTTTTTACAGGCATCTGCAAAATAGACCGTTTCATCTTCCAGCGCATTTTCATTCTCACACAGATAAAAAACAGGAAAAGAATCGGTATCATTTAAAAAATGTGTCAGATCATTTTCTTTAGTGGTTCTGTCGCCATCACTGGTTTGTTGTACTCTTATGCGGGGTGCATCTGCATAAACTGCATTGGCTCCGCACAAAATACCGTGCAATATAGCCCCATAGCCACCCATACCGCTCCCATACAGATAGATATGATCTTCACACTCATACTCTTCAGCGAATTTTTGTATCAGCGATTGTAAAAGGTCTTTGTTTTCAGACCCAAAAGGATCCACAGGTGTAAGCACATTCCACATCTTGTGTTCAAAATGTGTTGCTTCTTCATCCAAAATAACGATCAAGGGTACAAAATTTGAAACTAATGCTGCAGGAGTGAAACGATAAAACAGTTTTTGATGATTCTCATCTTCAATAGTTAAAAGTGCTTCATGACCCATTGTGACTACTCCTGTTTTAACGCTCATTCTTTGTATCAGTATCTGTCAACCAACACTAAGAAAGCTCTTATTTGACCTTTGTATTCTCTTCTAGTTTAATATTTTCAGGGTTGATGAGACTTTCAATATCTGCATTGGTCAATGTTTTCTGCATAAGGGCGCCTTTATCAAGATCCAGTGACTTGAACTCGTGATCTTCCAGAAGTTCAACAAATTCAAAGATCTCTTTGGTAATGGCAAACTCACCTTCGGTGACTCTTAACTTCTTAAAATGGTCCAAAATGGTCTGTGTAGCAGGATTTTCACTCTCTTCTATCTCATGATTACCAAATGCGATCACATAAACACCCGCCTGAACAGCCGACTCTACAAAATTTTTGATCCTTCTTAACTCTAACGCTTCTGTGGGGAAATTTTCTAAATTGATCAGCACCAGATGATAGACCTGTTTGAGCTTGGATTTTTGGTTATGTTCACTGATCGTAGGTCTGTTGCAACACAACAGCTCTTTATGTCGTGAGATCACTGTCTCTTCAAGCTCTTCAAAAAGCGCTGACATCATTTTAGGATCATGGGCTGTTCTATAGAGCTGAATATACTGTAGAGGCGAAAGATTATAGAACTTTTTTCTACCACAATCAAAAAGATCGACTCTTAAACTCTCATGGGGCATGGTAGG
>JBNLDB010000305.1:0-1623 GCA_050304115.1 Sulfurovum sp.
AAAGCCCTCTTCACCATTACCATGGGAAGTAAAGAGTGTTGCACCTGCCTGCAGCCCATAGTAAGGTGCTGTTTCAAAGTGCAGTTTTACTCCCAGTGCGAACTCCGTGTTTGTATCATTGTCCACTTCGTGGCTTTGGTACCCCAGCCTAACCATTCCATCCGTCTGCATATGGGATAAGGTATGTTCCAAACTCTCTGCATAAAGGGGTATACCCACGATCAACAGAGCGGTGGCTACTCTCTTTCTCACTGGATTTTCAATGGTCTATTTGCTCTACTTCTATTTTGCCTGCTTCATCTGCGCGCAAGGCAATAAGTGTTGAACCCACCTCTATCTCCATTGTCTGCCTGGCAAGGGAACAACCCTTGACAAAGAGGGTTTCACCGCGCATCACGCCAAATGAGTTCAACCTCTCTTTTAAAGCCTTGTCCGCATGTACCTTTATGATCTCTGCCTTGTCACCTTTATGTAATTCACTCAATACCATTCTACACTCCTGCTATCATTAACGTTACATGGTAGGCTATAAAACTCAATATCCAAGCTGTGACTGTGGTCATAAAGAAAAGATAGACCAGGTATTTCCACCCTCCGGCCTCTTTGGCAAAGACCATAGATGCCGCCAAACAAGGTAAATATACCATAACAAAGACCACAAACGCTATGGCTGCGGCAAACGGAATGTTCGCTTTGATCTTCGCTATCAATCCCTCATTCCCTTCATCCACTTCATCTCCAAGCGCATAGAGGACTCCCAGTGTCGAGACCACGACCTCTTTTGCCGCAAGTCCTGATTCCAGTGCCACGGCCATACGCCAATCAAACCCGAGTGGTGCAAAAAATGGTTCGGAAGCATGCCCTATCTTACCCAGATAACTCTCTTCGAGTAAACGTGCTGAGAGTTCATTCTGTAATTGTTTTTGTTCTTTCTCGTTGAGTGCCTGTGCCATCTTGGTTTCATACTGTGCTTCAAGTACACCGTTTTTAGGGTAGTTCCCCGCAAACCAGATCAGTATGGCTGCAGCCAAAATGTAGGTCCCTGCTTTTTTCAGGTAGGATTTCGCCTGACCATACACGGTGTGCCAGATGAGCTTGAGTGACGGCATACGGTATTTTGGCATCTCCATGACGAACGGTTCATCTTCGCCTTTAAAGACGAACATTTTAAGCACCTTCGCAGCGATCAAACCAAAAATAGCCCCTGAAATGTAAATAATGAACAAGATATTCCCTGCTTTTTCTTGGGCAAAAAATGCACCTGCAAAAAGTACGTAAATAGGCAGTCTTGCCCCACAAGACATAAACCCTATGATGAAAAGTGTGATCAGCCTGTCTTTTTCATTTTTAAGCGTCCGTGCCGCCATATAGGCGGGTACAGAACATCCAAACCCTGTGACCAGAGGGATAAAACTTTTTCCGTGCAGTCCGAACTTATGGAAAAAGCCATCCAGCAAAAAGGCCACACGGCTCATATAGCCTGTCGTCTCCAGCAATGCAATACCTATGAAGAGTATCAGAATATTGGGAAGGAACATGATGACCGCTCCTACGCCCGCTATCATCCCGTCTGCGACTAGTGAACCCAGTTCACCCTCTCCCAATACTCCCTTGGCCTGCTCT
>JBNLDB010000306.1:0-1615 GCA_050304115.1 Sulfurovum sp.
CCTATAGAGGATCCCGAAATTGATTTGATCTCATAGCCTTGTTCTTCAAGGATCTGAATAACACCTATGTGCGCATATCCTCTGGCACCGCCACTTCCAAGAACCAGGGAGACAGTTTTTTTATCTTTTTGCATATCACTATCCTTTTTCATATTTTGACTATCGGCAAAGAGTAAAAACGGTACGAATATCATCAGTATTATCTGTAAAGAAAACCACTTAATCATGATGATGCAGCCTTACAAATCATTGTTTATACCTCAGGTAAAAGATGTTGAAACGTTTTTTTATATATGTTTAAGATCGTATCCAAAAGTGCAGCGATCACCGGACCGATAATAATACCCAAAGGACCAAAGGAGAGTATACCTCCAAAGATCGATATAAGTATGACAAGGTCAGGCAATTTTGCATCATTACCAACGATCCATGGGCGAACTATATTATCAACCATTCCAACGATCAGCACCCCCCAAACCACCAGACCTATCCCCCATCCTGTACTGCCTATGAAGAGTAAATAGAGAGCTGCAGGCAACCAGATCAACGAGGCTCCCAATCCGGGAATAGCAGCAAGAAGGAAAACAACACTCCCCCAAAATGCTGAACCTTCGATACCGGCCATCCATAAACCCAGTCCGACCAATATCCCTTCGAAGAACCCTACAATGATAATACCTTTCAAAGATGCCCTGGTCACCATTAACCCGCGACCCATCACTTCACTTCTATCTTCCTCCGAAAGAGGCAATAAAGAAGAAACGGTACGCAGGAGTTTTGGTCCATGTATCAAAAAATGGAACATGGCATAGAACATAATGAACAAACCGATAAAAAAGCCTACTGTACCTTTCGTAGCACTCGATAGACTTGAAACCAGCCAGCTTCCCATCGCACTGGTTGCTTCAGAAGCTTTTTTGACAATGGTCTCATGAAAAGGTTCAAGCTTCTCTTTGAAAGGCAGCCATTCGGGCAGTTGTTCACCCAAAGAGAGATTATTGTCAAAGACTTCTTGTACGATTGGACCTGCTTTTTTAGTGATTTGTATGGCTTCACCTGTTACCATACCGGTAAAAGCAGCCAACGGCAAGCCTAAAGTGAATGCAGTGATGACCAGTGTAGTAACTGCTGCCAAAGCAGATCTTTCTTTGAAATACTCAAAGAGTTTACGGTAAAAAGGATAGAGCAGCCCGGCAAAGATCGCAGCAAGCATCAGTGCGATCAAAAATTCATGGATCATCCCGATGAATCCCGTCAGAGCTATAAAGAGCAGGAGCAGAACAAAACCTTGCTGAAATTTATTGGCTATCTCGTTTTTCATTGTTTTTCCTTATGCTTGTATACCACACTTGTGATCTTCCATCCTTCTTTTGGCTTGAGCTCCTGATCTGTGGTAAAGAAATGTAACTTCCCGTCTGTATCTATCAAGTATAACGGAATAATGTTAGTGTCATGCGCTTTTTTATAGTCCTCTATATCGAACTTCTCTGACAAGGTCGTTGTCTTGATCTCTCCTTCACCATGCAGCAATGAAGAGAGTTTGGTAAAGGTCACATCTTCACTGAAAAGTTGACGCCCTACGATCGTAGAGTGTGAGGCTTTGCTCTTTTCAAGT
>JBNLDB010000307.1:0-1603 GCA_050304115.1 Sulfurovum sp.
GGTACGTGACATCATCGCACCTAAAAAACATGATAAGGACACATGGCTGGATGTACATCGTCAGGCACATAAACTTGGCATCAAATCAACAGCTACAATGATGTATGGAACGGTAGAGACAACCCGAGAGATCGTAGAGCATTGGGATTATATACGTCAGCTGCAGGATGAAACCGGAGGGTTCAGGGCATTTATCATGTGGTCCTATCAAAGTGACCATACGCAGCTGAAAAGAGAGTTGCAGACGATCACAAAGACATCTTCAAATCTCTATCTTCGTTATTTGGCCGTTGCGAGACTCTTTTTGGACAATGTACCGAACATACAGAGTTCATGGGTGACACAGGGCTCATACATAGGACAGATGGCACTTCTTTTTGGTGCCAATGATCTGGGTTCAACGATGATGGAAGAGAATGTCGTTTCGGCCGCAGGCGCTAAAAACCAGATGAACCAGGAAGAGATGATCAAGCTCATCAGGGATGTGGGGGAAAAACCTGCAAAACGCAATACAGCGTATGAGATATTAGAACGTTACTATGAATAGGACGTTCTTCAGGCAAATATCAAAAATACATTACTGATGCCAAGTGACAACTGAAGGTATACACTGTGATACCTACAGCAGTTGGCTCATACGACCAATCGTATTTGATTATATTTTACATAGATAAAAAACCAAAAGGTTTTAAATGAAGAAAATTATTTTATTATGGATAGCAGTACAAGGAGTATTGATGGCAGCATTCGTTCAAGAGATCGAGGTGAAAGGAAGTAAGGTTCCTGTTGTATTTGAACAGGAGAAGTATCTTCCTATCGTATCGATCCAACTGATCTTTAAAAATGCAGGGCATTTGAGCAATACCAAAGATGGTTTGGCTGATATGTCTGCAAGGCTCATGAATGAGGGTACCTCTAAAGAGGGAAGTGTAGGGTTCGCTACAAAACTTGATGCTCATGCCGTAGAGATCGGTGCACATGTAGGACGTGAAAGTTTTGTCATCGAGGTCTCTTCTTTAAAAAGTGAATTTCCTTATGCCGTAGAGCGACTCGAAGAACTTTTAAAAGATCCAAACTACACCAAAGAGGCATTGGCTCACATCAAAAATCAAAAGAGAGGCTGGCTGACACAAAAGAAGAGTGATTTTGACTATATCGCAGGCACTTCTTTGAGAGCAACGCTCTTTAAAGGGAGTGTTTTGGCCAGACCGTATGATGGTACGATCGAGAGTATCGAGAGTATATCACTCGAAGATATCCAGACATTCATCTCTACACATTTAGGCTATAACAATGCCATAGGCGTTGTGGGCGGTGATATTACCTTGGATGAAGCCCAAGGCTATCTCAAAAAACTGCTTGCAGTGTTGCCAAAAGTGGAAGAGAAAGAGGTGCAAAGTATTCAGGCTTCAGATAAAAAAGAGGTTGTCCTGATCGATGAAGATACACAACAGGCGTATATCTATTTTGGTGCCCCATTCAACTACAGTTACAAAGAAAAAGATCAGTATTTGGCAAAGATCGCGGAGTATCTTCTTGGGGGTGCAGGGTTTGGTTCACGTCTTATGGAAGAGATACGTGTCAAACGCGGACTCACTTATGG
>JBNLDB010000308.1:0-1587 GCA_050304115.1 Sulfurovum sp.
CAAAGAGTACCTTGATGTCAAATACATAGTGATCAAAAAGCCACTTGATACAGATCAATTAAATGAGATCATTGAACAGATCGGTCTCATAGCATTTTATGGATTTATTTTTATACTTTTTGTCGCACTCCTGTTGGCTAAGATCATGTTGTCCCCTATCAAAAGATCCATTGCCTCCCTCACCAAATTTATGAAAGATGCCACGCATGAGATGAATACTCCCATCAGTACGATACTCATGAGCTATGAACATATGGACAAACACAATCTCGATGTGAAACAGCTTCGTTCACTGGATCGAATAGATATCGCAACCAAAACCCTCTCCAGTCTTTACAGAGACCTCTCTTTTGCATCTTTCCATGACTATATAGAGTATGAGGACACACCTATAGATGTCAAAGAGGTGATACTTGAAAGAATCAAATATATGGATACGCTTATACAATTTAAAGGATTAAAAATCAGTACTGCCTTACAATCCAGGACGATCCATATGGATAAGCGCAAACTGATACTGCTTATAGACAACCTTCTCTCCAATGCAATCAAATTCTCTAAGAAAAACGGTCAGATTGAAGTCTCTTTAACAGATCAGTATTTTTCAGTCAAAGATCATGGAATAGGTATTTCAAAAGAAGATCAAAAAAGTATCTTTGAACGTTTTAAATCCTCTCAAAGTTTGCATGGTGGATTTGGTGTAGGTCTGGATATAGTGAACCAGATATGTAAAGAGTATGATATAAAGATCCGACTGGAATCAGAACCTAAAAAAGGAAGCACCTTTAAACTGGTATGGCCGGGAGAGAAAACTAAAAAATAAGATGTGAGTCACTTATCTATTTACGTGACTTTACGTCCTGCATAGTAGTTTATTTTCCATCCATCTTTTTCTTTTGAAAAGTAGAGTTTCTTTACTTTTCCATCTTCTGTGTAATCTATGGTCTGTCGTTCTTTACCGTTCCAAGATACAGAATTTATGTCTATTTTTGGAGAGATTTTTCTAGCAATGAGGTCGTAAGAGAGCTTGTTTTCAACCCCTGTTAATGTACCTTCATCCTCTTTGATCTTTTTTAATAGTGCTTTGAACTCATGGTCTCTCAATGATAATCTTAAACCGAAAGTTTCCAGAGTCATCATATATGACTCTGGTGTCATCAACTCTTTGACGGTACTAAGATCACCACTATAGAGTGAAGTATAGTAAAGCGCAAGTATATCACTGGGCGCTAACAATGAAAAAGTCCTGTTATTGCTTTTGAACATACTGAATTATACTCTTTCAATCGCAGCCTGAAATGCATCAAGGTGACTTAAACTACCTTCTTTGAGGCTTTCAAATACAGAGACAACATCTTCTGGCATACCTTCAGCCGCATGTACAAGATCTTCTATATCTGTGTATTCGATCAATTCACCTATTTTGAGCGCATCCAGAAGTGATTCTTCACCTTGACCTACACATGTATCATAAAGCTCTTGCAGTACAGGCAATACAAAGCTTCCTACAGCATCTTCATCTACACCTGATGTATCCACACCGTATTTTTCACAAAGCTCTTTTGCAGAATCCATATGTCTCTGCTC
>JBNLDB010000309.1:0-1564 GCA_050304115.1 Sulfurovum sp.
TATCCTCTGTTCATTTTATTACTGATACACTCATCTGTATAGAGTGCGAATCCTGCTGCTTCTACACCGTCTATAGTGTATATGCCGCCCATTGCCAAAAGACTGTTACCTTCGAACATTCTGAATGTCAAAGAGTCATAATATCGCATCTTCGCATAGAAGAGCGGTGAGATGACCATATTGCTGTACGATACTTTGTCTGTCGCCTCTTTGATCTTTCCAAGTTCCGCTTTAATGTCATCAGGGAACGGGCTTAGTTCTTCAAGATCACTGACCGCATTGATTCTGATAAGCTGTTCGATCCAAGGGAGATCTGCCGCCATGATCTGTTCCACATGCATCGACTTCAATACATCCAAAGAGACCCCGTACTTTTCATTTAAAAGATGCGGGATACGGATATTGGCTATCTGCATCACCGGCTCTGCCCCTATCTGTTTTAAAAGCGTGGTGGTTGTCTCAGCGATCTCTTCAAAGCTGCCATCGATCACTTCTGCACCGATCTGATACTGCTCTTTTGTCGGGAACGTGACCGTCGGCTGGATATAGAACCATTTTTTGGACTCTGTACTACGCCCCAGTCTTTTGGTCACGATACGTACGACATCTGCCGTTGAGTCTGCACGCAGAGTGACTTCATGATTTTCTGCATCATTGAGTCTGACCAAAAGCTTTTGATCCTCGAAACATTCATGCTGGTGATAAGAGAAGAGCGGTGTCACGATCTCTTCAAATCCAAGCGTTTCCAATGTTTCGCTTGCGATATGCTCTATCTCTCTTTTTATCTTGGCACTTTGCCCAAAATAAAGCCTGCTCCCACTAGGGATCTCGTGTTCAAATATCATCTAGTTACTCTTTTTAAAATACGTTTCGTTGAAGACACGGCTTGCCGTACCGTCAAACGCTCTTCTGCCAAGATCAGCCAATGCCAGCTCAATCGCATTCACTACCCATGCGGACTCATAGACAGGGATCAGTCCCATCTGATTGATACGGAAAATTTTACCTTTGAGATGGTCCTGGCCTCCTGCCATGTTCACTCCGTACTTCGTTTTGAGCAGTTTGCGTATAGGTTCAGCATCGTCATCGAACACTGTACTCATAGACGGTGCCGGTGTTTGCGGATACATAGAAAAACCTATCGCTTCAAGTGCTGCCTGTGTTGCACATGCTCTTGCTGCTGTGTTGGCATACAATGCTTCGATCCCCTCTTCATCGATCGCATCAAAGATGGCATTGAGTCCGATGATCAATGTTGTTGCAGCCGTATATGCCGTAGTGTTCTGCTGCTGTTTTTTGATCTCTGAAGCAAGATTGAAGTAATAATCCACCCCTTTGCCTATCTTCTCTACTGCAGCATTTGAAAAACCGATCATGGCAAGTCCCGGAGGAAGCATCAATGCTTTTTGGCTTCCTGTCACCAAGGCATCAATATTCGAGATATCAATAGGCTCTACACCTACCGCCGTAATTCCGTCCGCTACAATCATGATCTCAGGATTGATCTCTTTGGCTCTTTTCGCGATCGCTTCTACCGGATGGCGAAGTCCGCCGGCACTCTCAC
>JBNLDB010000310.1:0-1483 GCA_050304115.1 Sulfurovum sp.
GCAGGGGAAGGTTTTCTATGGGCAGATGAATCATGAGAATATCAGATAAAGTCACAAATAATAAAGCACAAGTCAAGACTGTGACATACCTGGGCGTGAGTATTTTCCTCATTGGTGGCACCCGAAGTCTTTTTAACCGCATTCGATTATGAACATTTGGCAACAGCTGCAAAATTTTCTGCCAATGCACTGAAAACACTCAAAAAAGAGGTGGATGAGCAGATAGTGGTCTTCACACTTATTCTTGAAGAGGGTGAGCATTTTGTGAATCAGGCAGTGGTGATCCATAAGCATAGGATCGTGCATCGTCAGGAGAAGGCAAAACTCTTTAAACTGGCAGATGAGGACCTCTATTTTATCGAAGGGAAAAAGAAAAAGATCAAACCTTTTGAGATCGATGGGGTGAAGTATGCCATACTGATCTGTTTTGAGTTACGTTTTAAAGAGTTATGGGCACAGGTAGAGGGTGCAGATGTCGTGTTCGTCCCCTCCAGATGGGGGAAACTGCGTAAGACACACCTGGAAGTGCTCTCTCGTGCACTGGCCGTGATGAATCAATGCTATGTTGTCGTCTCAAACTCCAGTGACGAAGATATGGCAAGTTCATCGTCCATTATCTCTCCTACCGGGGAAGTGACGATGAATGATACACTCGAAGCAGTAGAGGGACGCATAGACTTCAGAGAGATCAAAAAAATGCGCCGTTATATTGTGATGGATTAGAAAACCCGGCCTCCAGAACAGGCGAAAAAGCCTTTTTAACGAGATTTTAGATAGAATTTCTGCATTATTTGGGATGAGGGACTTGAATTGATGATAAAAGAGAGACAGCGGCAAAATCTTGTTGCAGAGATAGAGAAACACTTTGCATTAGATGCGCATGTCAGAGAAGCATTTTTGGCTGTGGATAGAGAAACCTTTGTTCCTGCGCAGTTCAAACATCTTGCCTACCAGCTCGAAGCACTCCCTTTGGCGGCAAGCCAGTGGATCTCATCTCCCCTAACAGTCGCTAAAATGACACAACACTTAGAGCTTGAAGGTGTTGACTCTGTGCTTGAGATCGGCTGCGGAAGCGGATACCAAGCAGCGATACTCAGCAAGATATGCCGCCGTGTCTTCACCATTGAACGTATCGATGAACTTCTCAAAGAGGCAAAAAGCCGTTTTTCCCAATTGGAAATGCACAATATCATTACACGTTTTGATGATGGGCAAAGGGGATGGAAGCAGTATGCTCCTTTTGAGCGTATACTCTTTTCTGCAACGGCCAAAGAGATACCCGAAGTGCTTTTCGAACAATTGGCTGAAGGTGGAATACTGGTAGCTCCGGTCGAAGAGGCAGAGAATTATCATATTATCACACGCTACTATAAGAAAAACGGCCGTATCACTTCTGAGACGATCGAACAGTGTCTGTTCGTACCAGTGCTTGACGGTACCCAGAAATAGATTCATCGTTTTGATTGCATTTAAAAATCTCTAA
>JBNLDB010000311.1:0-1457 GCA_050304115.1 Sulfurovum sp.
GATCCTCATCGATCCAGGGTATCATGAAACGTATCAAAGCTAAAGGGATCAATGTTGTGGTCTATGAACCTGTACTACAAGAAGAAACGTTCTTTCACTCAAAAGTGATGAAAGACTTACAAGAATTCAAAAATATTTCCGATGTGATTGTCGCGAACAGACTCTCAGATGACCTCATAGATGTAAAGGAAAAAGTCTATACCAGAGATCTTTTTGGTAATGACTAAAGGAAGGAAATGAAGATATTAGTCACTGGAACAGCGGGGTTCATTGGGTTTCATTTGGCAAAGAAATTGCTTGAACGTGGAGATGAAGTCGTGGGAATTGACAATATCAATGACTATTATGATGTGAACCTCAAATATGGGCGTTTACGAGAGTTAGGCATTGATGCCACGAAGATAGAAGAGAACCAGCCTGTCACTTCGAACATGTTTCCGAAACACACCTTTATCAAATTAGATCTTGCCGATAAGGATCAAATGGAAGCCCTCTTTAAAAGAGAAAAATTTGATGCAGTTTGCAACCTTGCGGCACAGGCGGGTGTGCGGTACAGCCTTGAGAATCCTCATGCCTACATCGACAGTAATATACAGGGCTTTATGAACATCCTTGAGGGGTGCCGGGAAAACGGTATCAAAAACCTCTCTTACGCTTCCAGCTCTTCTGTGTATGGGCTCAACAAAGAACAACCTTTCAAAACCACTGATCAGGTTGACAGACCGATCTCTATCTATGCAGCGACCAAAAAGTCAAATGAACTGATGGCCCATACCTACTCACATCTTTTTGGTATTTCTACAACCGGTCTTAGATTTTTCACCGTCTATGGTCCGTGGGGAAGACCCGATATGGCACCTATGCTCTTTGCAGATGCGATCCTTCATGACCGAGCCATCAAAGTCTTTAATCAAGGGGATATGAGTAGAGACTTCACCTACATCGATGATATTGTAGATGGATGTATCAAGGTGATCGATCATCCTAATGAAAAAGATCTCTATCAGATCTATAACATCGGGAACAATGCTCCCGTACAACTGATGGACTTTATCAAGGCTTTAGAGAAGGCTCTAGGGAAGCAAAGAAAGAGTATCTTCCTATGCAACCAGGTGATGTTAAATCAACCTATGCGGATGTCAGTGGTCTTATCGATAATTTTGGTTATAAACCCGATACTTCGATCCAAGATGGTGTAGACAAATTTGCACAATGGTATAGAGCGTTTTACCATATATAACATTCAATGATCTGATCTAAGACTGATTCATAGACTTTAAAATATCCATCTCTTGATCATACACTTCACTCTCCACATCAAACAGTCCAAGCAGTGTGGAAAAAAGATTGTCCTGCGAAAATTCATTGGAAGCCACTTTCCTGATCTCTTCTTTATCCAAAGGGAAATCTTTTCCTAACCAGAGTACAGAAGCGACATGTTTTTGCGCTTCTGGTGC
>JBNLDB010000312.1:0-1411 GCA_050304115.1 Sulfurovum sp.
GTATTGCATGCGTATCAAAAGTCCAAAGGCGATCATGAGTATCAGGTTCTTAAGCTTCGAAGTGATGAGGGGTTGACTTTTTATACAACGAATTACAGGAAAGATCATTTCGATCACAAACGTCTGCGCCTGCAGATATTTCCTAATAAGCATATTTCCTTTTTTGACTATCTAGGTACCTTTTATGTGAAAAGCCGCATGAAAGGCCAAGAATCTCTTCCTGTGACCTTTAAAGATAGGCTATTGGAAAAAGTGGCTGTGCAACATGAAAACAGCTCTTTAGGATCATTTTACAATGCTATATTTTTTGCTACCCCTTTGGCAAAAGAGTTAAGAGAAAAGATCAGTATGCTGGGTGTCAGCCATCTTGTTGCTTTAAGCGGGTTTCATTTGGGGATATTGTGGGGTTTGGTGTATGGCTTGTTGTTATTGCTCTATAGACCACTGCAGCAGCGATTTTTCCCTTACCGACATGCACTCTTTGATGTGGGAGCCGTGGCTATGATACTTTTAGGCGTTTATTTATGGTTTGTCGATTTTCCTCCTTCACTTCTGCGCTCCTACGCGATGGTCCTGCTCGGATGGATAGTACTTCTCTTGGGTATGGAACTGTTGAGCTTTACCTTCTTAACCACGATCATTCTGGTACTGGTGGCACTCTTTCCTGCTTTACTGGTTTCGCTTAGTTTTGGGCTTTCTGCGGCAGGGGTATTTTATATTTTTTTATTGTTGCAATACAGTAAGGGGGTGAAGACATGGATTATTTCACTCATTTTTATTCCTTTGGGTATCTTTATTTTGATGCTTCCTGTGGTACATACGATTTTTGGCGTGACAAGTCTCTATCAGCTTTTCTCACCTCTGCTTTCATTGCTGTTCATCCCTTTTTATCCCTTTGTGATAGGCTTACATCTCTTGGGTTTGGGTAGTCTTTTAGATACGGGTTTATCGGCACTGTTTGCGCTGCCAAAAAGCAGTGCGGAGTCACTTTTACCTGCCTGGGTGATACTTGGTTATATAGGCTTGTCTTTAGGGGCTATATGGAGTAAAAAACTTTTTTGGTCGGTGTGGGGATGGGCTGCTTCATATATGGTCTATCTCTTCATTTTTGTTCAGTAAAGCACAAAACTTTAGCCCATGGATGAAGATGGCCCATGAGATGAAGATCCATAAAAAGAAAAAGAGTAAGATACTGATACTCCCATAGATACTTGCATAGGTTTTATTGTGTATGACATAGAAGACAAATGCATTTTTGGAAAGATACCATATCAGTGAAACGATGAATGAGCTTATTAGAGCGGCGGAGACCTCTATATGGGTATTGGCAGAAAGCTGGTAAGCGATATAAAACATCATCCACACAATGAAGTAAGGAATGAATGTATAGAGATGTATCATACTTGTGATA
>JBNLDB010000313.1:0-1410 GCA_050304115.1 Sulfurovum sp.
GACGTAAGTACCTGGGTATCGGTTCGGATACTATAGGGGGCATAAAAGGTCCAGCCTGTATCGGCAAAGCCGTGGCCCGTCACCAGGGAGGAGAGGGCCATGATAACTCCGACTACGTAGAGCCACCATGAGAGCAGGTTGATCCTGGGAAAAGAAAGATCACGTGCACCTAACATCAGCGGTAAAATGAAGTTCCCCAGTGCTGCTGAGATCCCGGGTACGATAAAGAGAAAGATCATGGTCACGCCGTGAAGGGTAAAAAGCTGATTATAGGTTTGCGGTTCTATAATTTGTGAACCGGGAGAGAAGAGTTCCAGACGCATGGTCAGTGCTGCGCCAATGGCAAAAAAGAACAGGGTGAACATGACCCCCATGTAGAGCAGGGCGATCCGCTTGTGATCGATACTCAAGATCCACTGTAATACCGAATTTTTATGTGAACCGAAAATAGTATGGGTGTCATGATAGAAACTACGCATATTCACCTTCCATGGCTCTTTGTATCTTCTGAAAAGAACAAATACCAAAAACATAGATTTTATGAACGAATGATGGATATACTTATCGTACTCTATACGTACTTAAGAGAACATAAACCTCCATTTTAAGCAGCCACGTATAGAGTCTGGAACCGATAAAAAAGATTGATACCTATGCTCTAATGCCTAATTTATCGAGAAGAAAGATCACACTGTAATAAGCTAAAACAGTCAAAAAGATGGAGATAATCATACTCGGGTAAAAGCTCAGACCTTTTTTGATCAGAAGAGGAAAAGCAATGAACAGGGTCATGGATGGGGCAATAAGCCAAACAATGTTCTGTGAAAACTCCACTGCCTTGTTGCTGCTGTCTGTGTCGATATACATCCATGTCATCGCCAAAATAGAGACCAAAGGGATCGCGGCCAATATGGCTCCTGCTAAACTGCTTCTTTTAGAGATCTCGGAGATCAATACAATTAAAACCGTGGTGATCACGAGTTTTGTGATATAGTAAGCCAATGGTCACTTCCTCTGTTTATTAATAAGAGACTCTATAAGGTTAGAGTGTTACGGTTGTTGTCCAAATACCATGTAGGTTACAGCCTGCTTTTGCTTTGAGTGCTTTGACATTGTCGAGTTTTACGGCAAAAGAAGTTGCACCGCGTGAAATTTCCGGTTCAAGTGTATTCTTACCTACCAGCTTGTCATCTGCGTAAAGTTCTATAAAATCGATCCAGTGGTCCGGTGTACTTGGGTGGATGATCCCCCCTTGGCCTACAGTGATCTCTATATGGGTGTATCCATTTGCATCTTTTTCTTTTATAGTGACAAGTGGAGAGTGTTTGAGCTCACCTTTGTCCATATTTTCGGGATCCTTCGGTTTCATCTCCATACGGTTCATATGCTCCACTGCCATTTTTGCTTCAG
>JBNLDB010000314.1:0-1385 GCA_050304115.1 Sulfurovum sp.
AAGGCGTATTCCCTATCAGTTCTTCAATATTGTTTGCAATCATTTCCCATCCTTGTTCATTTGTTTAATGTTAGCAGGTTATTTTTGAGTACGTGCTTTAAGGCCACTGTTTTTACCCTTATTGTAGTCAACTTGTACCCTCTCTGCAACGTTTATGCATATCTTATTCTATGAATCCTTTATTTCTATCTTACTTCCTTGATAGAGTAGGCTAGGGTCTCATCGGCATACATAGGGACCACACCATTATAGTCTGATGGTACAGTAAACGCTTTTTTCTCAAGGGTAACGGTTTTATTTACCGGTGTAACGCCGTAGATCTTTTGGGCATTACCTGAAATAAAAGCCTGGAGGTTTTCCACCGGGGCATTTTCATTTTCAAAAAGTTCTGCCAGTACCTGCAGGGCGATGGGTGCAGTAAAGACACCTGCTGCACAGCCGCAAGACTCTTTGGCATGTTTTGGATGCGGGGCAGAGTCTGAACCGAACATCACTTTAGGGTGTGCTTCCAAAGCGACTTTGAGCAGGGCGCTTCTATCTTCGGGACGTTTGGCTATGGGTTTACAGAAGAGGTGCGGTTTAAGCATACCTCCGGCTACATCATCAAGGGTGATGATCAGATGGTGCAGGGTAATGGTCGCATAAAGATTTTCGAATTTATCCAGTGCATCGACACTCTCTTTTGTGGTGATATGCTCCATAATGATCTTGAGCTTAGGAAAGGCAGTGGCCAACTTTTCATAGATACTGACGAACTCAGCCTCTCTGTCCATCACAAAACCGTTGGTCTCTCCATGCACACACAGCGGTATCCCCAGTTCACTCATTGCTTCAAGTGCAGGACGCAGCTCTTCTACATCAAATCCGCTCACGCCGCCCTCGGAGTTCGTGGTGATGCCAGCCGGATAGAGTTTGATCGCTGTGATCTCCTCTTTGACCGATGTTAAAAAGGCTTTGTCATAAGAGGGTTTGAAAAAAAGTGTCATATAAGGGGTAAACTTTTCATCACCTATCGCATCCATGATACGCTGTTTGTAGGCGACCACTTCCTCTTTACTACTTACCGGGGGTACAAGGTTGGGCATGATGATCGCACCTGAAAAAGTGCTCGCTGAGCTTTTAGCGATATTTTCCAACATCTCTCCGTCTCTGAGATGTAAATGCATGTCAAGTGGTGCGTTTAATTGCATCAAAGTCCTTTAAAACATAATAGTGTGTATTGTCCGGGTCCATACTTTTTGGTACGAGCCAATAGGTAATATCCATTTTGCCACAAAATGCATTAAGTTTGAGTAAAGCTGTAGGCTTTGGAGGGTTGAAGTGCACCAAAGGGTAGTCAATCCCCCCTTTAAAGAGTTGATTGCATCGTAAAATACGTAAAGAGC
>JBNLDB010000315.1:0-1290 GCA_050304115.1 Sulfurovum sp.
CCCAACCTTTACGACACTGAAGTTTAGGATCATTCATCCTCAGTTTTTTATCCATATACTCCAGATACTGGCTTTTCTGCTCCAGTATGAACACAAGATTCTGCCTATATTTTTTGTGCAGTTCAGGTAACAAAGAAGAAAATCGTTCTAACTTATACGTCATGACTCGCTTAAACTCCTCTTCCACACGACTAAACTCTATCTGGGTCTCTTTGAGTCGTCTGCTGGGTGAACTCCGTAACAGTATTTCTTCTGCATGTTTTAATTCACGTGCAAGATGCTGCAGTTTCTGAGTCATTACATAGGTAAACCGCTCACCCAGCTCATTTAGCGTATAGAGTATCTCCCTCATATCCGGAAGTATCATCTCCATTGCTGCACTTGGGGTCGGTGCGCGTAGATCTGCTACAAAGTCACTGATCATCACATCCACTTCATGCCCAACGGCACTCACTACAGGTGTTCGCATAGCAAAAAGAGCATCTGCTACCATCTCTTCGTTAAAGCACCACAGGTCTTCTGCACTTCCCCCACCACGTCCTACGACAACCACATCAACACCCAAACTATCCGCGTATTGCAAGGCATTGGCTATCTTGGAAGCTGCTTCATCTCCCTGTACCAAGGTATCAACGATCACAACTTCAAGCAAAGGCCAGCGATGTTCAATGATTTTCAACATATCATGCAGGGCAGCACTCTCTTTTGCCGTGACCAATGCGATTTTTTTGATATGTTTCGGGATGGGCTTTTTTCTTTGTGCATCAAAGTAGCCCTTTTCCTTTAAGCGTTCTTTGAGCTGTTCATAGGCCAGTGCCAAAGCCCCTTTGCCATAGGGTTCAATATGGACCGCATAGAATTGGTACTCACCCCTGGGTGTATAGACCCCTACTGATCCCTCTATAACAATATGCATCCCTTTTTCTATACGGAACTTTAATTTCGCAACCGAAGAGCGCCACATGACACATTTGATACGGCTCTGCTGATCTTTAATGGAAAAATAGATATGCCCTGAAGTATGATAGGTCACTGATGCGACTTCACCTTCCACAAGGATATGCATAAATGTGGCTTCTAGCAGTGATTTGATCTTTGTATTGAGTGAGGAGACACTCATCATAGATTGACTCATGGTACTCCTTTTTTTGAACTAGGTTATATTTTCTGTGCTACAAGAAGGGTCGATATCCCCATAGAGAAAGATTTGATATATTTCATCTCAAATCCGGCCTCTTCCAACTCTTTGGCCAACATTTCTGTGGTTAAGAACTCTTCGATCGAGTCCGG
>JBNLDB010000316.1:0-1290 GCA_050304115.1 Sulfurovum sp.
CAATTATATCGACGCTGATATTGGACACGTTTTCATGGATGGTAAAATCGTTTGCACGGGTAATCCTAAATCACTTATGGATGATATTAAGAGGTTGGGTTTTACAGGGTGTGCAGAGTGTTATAAGAAACCAAAGGATCACACATGAAGCAACTGGATGAAGCTACGAAAACAACCCTAAAAAAGGTTGCATATGATGAAAAAGAGGAACGATCGGCAAATTTTTTTGCCAAAGATTGGGATATTCTGGATACACACTCCGCGGCTGAAGGACTTGAGATCCTCCCCATCAATACAGCATTGCAAAAATATGAATGGCTCAAAGAACTTTTCTTTACGCTTGTAGATAAAGACAAAGACGATTATGTCAAGCAGGTAGCCTCCAGTGATGTATTGCTGGGCTATTTCATCCGTGTCAAGGCAGGAGTCAAAATTACTCTTCCAGTCTATACCTGCTACATGATCAATACCGATAAATTCACCCAGTGCACGCATAATATTGTGATTGCTGAAGAGGATTCTGAGCTTCACCTTATCAATGGATGTACAGCCAATGCACATGTCACATCCGGACGCCATCTCGGTGTCACAGAGTACTTTGTCAAAGAAGGTGCCACACTCACCAGTACTATGATCCATAGTTGGGGGAAAGAGGTGGAAGTTTACCCTAGAAGTGCTGCACATGTTGGTAAAGATGCAAAATTTATTTCAAACTATGTCGCGATGACTAGTGTAAAAAAACTGCAGATGAATCCACTTGCAGTGATAGAAGAATCTGGACTCGGGGAATTTTATACTGTCATATATGCACCTGAAAATTCTCAGTTTGATGTCGGATCGACGGTTATCTTAAATGGTGATGGAGCATCATCCGAGATTATCAGCCGTGTGGTTTCTAATGGTGGTGAAGTAATAACCAGAGGAGAGATCATCGGTAAACACCCCAATGGCAGGGGTTCAATGGCCTGCAACGGGTTGCTTCTGAGTGAAAAAGGCTACATTCACGCGATCCCAGAACTACTTGGAGAGGACCCGCACCTTGAACTCTCTCATGAAGCAAGTGTGGGCATGATCTCCAAAGATGAACTTGCCTACCTGATGGCATCGGGTATCGAAGAGGAGAAGGCAAAATCTTTGATCATTGAAGGCTTTTTGGATCTAAAAATCCCCTCTCTTCCTGAATACTTACAACGACAGATCAATGATATTGTCAAAGAGACAAAAGACTTTGAAACGATGTAAAGAGGGTTTGGATGTACTCCAGGCCCTGCTCTTGCGAGAGTGATACAT
>JBNLDB010000317.1:0-1195 GCA_050304115.1 Sulfurovum sp.
AGAATCAGAAGAATCATAGACATCACTTACAAATTCAAATATCCCGACACCAAGAATAAGAATGATTAAAAGTTTTTTCATACTAGTAATCTCTCCCCTCTACATCAAAGATCACGACGAACAGCTGACATGGGATATGCCGGCAATTTCAAAGAACTCTGAGGGCTTTTCTCTATAGTATTTCTCCTCTATCTCTTTAGATTGCTCAGCATACGGGTTTGTCATCACTTCCTGAAGTTCTTTGATGAGTCTGTAGTCTCCTTTTTCTGCTTGTTTATAGGCAGGGACAAGAAACCACTCTCTCAATGTGTATTTTGGGTTAATGGCTTTCATTTGCTTAGAAAGCGTTTCACGCGATTCGCTCGTAGTGGCATCAACGAGCGACTTCCATTTTTCCAGCCACTCCGACCAGCTTTTCAAGATCTTTTCATCGAGTACGGCGTCACCGTAAAAGCTTTTAGTGAGTGGTGAGATATCCTCAGGTACTGTAGAGAGCTCGCGGAAGAAGATCGTATAGTCTACAGAGGTTTCTATCATCAGTTTTACAAGTTCATTGAAGAGTGATGCATCAAAGGTTTTTAGTCCAAGCTTGGATGCCCACATCTTTATCATTTCCCCCTGCATAATCTGTGCAAAGCCCTCTCTTATCTTATTCAACTGACCAAGTGCATCCTGATGTGATGCCAGCAGCGGTTTCAATGCCAGGCAGAACATATGAAAGTTACGCTCGGCAGCTTGCGGTTGATTGAGAAATGAGAAGTGCACTCCCCCACCCGTCCACGGCTGGTACCTAGGGTCGAACATATCGATAAATCCAAATGGTCCGTAATCAAGAGTAAAGCCGCCTGCCGCACAGTTGTCACTGTTGAAGTTCCCCTGACAGTAGCCCACGCGAATCCAGTTTGCTACCATCGATGTAAGTCTACTTCGGAACTCTTTTGCCAGAATGATCACTTTTTCTTGGAGAGACAAATTTTGATCAATGACATCACTATACTCACGATCGATCAGGTGCAAGACGATCTGTTCAAGCTCCTCCATCGCTTTTGGATGCTCATTTTTGCGGGCACGACGACCGAAAAGTTCGAGCTGCCCCACACGGAGAAATGAAGGTGCAACCCGTGTGGTGATAGCCACAGCCTCCTCGATCATCACTTCAGGGTCTCTTGAGTAGGATCCATTGGTAAACCATGGC
>JBNLDB010000318.1:0-1185 GCA_050304115.1 Sulfurovum sp.
CGGTGGAGGACATCCAGAGCGAGATGGAGGTGGTGTTGAAGCCTTGCTAGGAGAAGAGGACCCCTCGTCGGAGGGGGAACGAGGGCGCTTGAGGTTTTTCTTATCTTCCATTGATCTTAAGCGAAGAGCAAGGAAAACCCTAAGCGCAGATTACCGATGTGCGAGATGGATGGCGACGCAAGACGGTGAAGATATTTATAGTCTGCGAAGCGTCGCAGAGCAACAGTAACGGACGACGTTTCGGAAGTCTAGACGGTCAAGAAAATGGTTCAGCTTTTACGGAAAAGGTGCGCGAAGACGTAACGGCCGTGCAGCGGTTGACACGTGTTGGTGGACTTATCGAGACGAATAGAACACATCATCAACCCGGTATAGCATCGGGGAAGGGTTACTAGAAGATCAAAGAAAGCGAGTAGCATGAAGTTCAGCAGAACCCGAAACATGAAGTTTGGTTTTAACGAAGGCGTCCGATCGGAACACGCCGATCAGCCGGGCTATTGATCGGGAGCCGAAGTTGCCAGTTTGATGACATGTTCAGGGGCTAGTGACGATACCACAAATATTCACCCGGGCCAGGGGCCCATTAGCTGCATCGGCCCACGAGGTTGGTACGGCCCAAGTTAGAGTCCTGATCGGGTGCGTGTTTGTTGAGATTGTAACAGAGTCGGAAACCTGCCATATCTGTAGGGCGGTTCTCCTGACTATATAAGTAGCAGCCCGCAACTCATCTGGGGCATCGAAAGAACTAGCGCTTAGGCATCCAAGCGACCAAGCTTTTACATCTCATAATACAGCAATACTGGACGTAGGGTTTTTACTCTCCGGAGGGCCCGAACCAGTCTAAAAACTCGCCGTGTTCTTCCTTGAGATTGATCTTGCATAGTCGCGCTTTTCCCGTTCCTACTCCAAATATCTGACGACACGACGTCGACACTATACTTTCTTATCTAAAGTAGTATAAAGCATTCATAAAGAATGGAAATAAAAAACAGGATAAGATACCACAAATATCTACCTGGACCAGGGGCCCAATGACTGCGACGACCCATGAGGCTGGATGTAACCCTAGATAGAGTCCCAATCAGGTACGTATTTGTAGGGATTGTAACAGAATCAGAAACCTACCATATCTATGAGGCGGTTCTCCTGATTATATAAGTAGCAGCCCATAATTCATCCGGGTAT
>JBNLDB010000319.1:0-1013 GCA_050304115.1 Sulfurovum sp.
GTTAGGACTGGTCCAGAGACGAACATCAGAGATGGCAGTTTTTAACTTAAACCAGCACTCATCAACATGATCCAGCAAAGCCCATTCTGTGGCAAGGCCTCGGAGGATGCTAATGCTCATTTTTAACACTTCTTGGAGATCTGCAGCATGGCACATTGACTATCCGATGAGTGACTCGGGATGAGGTACGTCTTCGTCTCTTTCCATTTTCATTGTTAGGAAAGGTGAAACACCGGTTCTATTCCAATAAGGAGGCAGTGTCAACCTGGGGGAAGTGCTTAAATGCATTTCTCAAAAGTTTTTTCCATTGGGCAAAACCAACGCCCTCTGGAACAAGATCTTTGGATTTCAGCAACTCACGGATGAGACCATCGCCGAGGCATGGGAACGCCTGCAGGATTGTATCTCTGCATGCCCCCATCACGGCATGGAGGAGTGGTTCATCATCCAAAGCTTCTATCATTGGTTGATTCACTCAACCCAGGAGCATATAGATGCTGCTGCTGGAGGTTCTTTCTTCACTATTATTATGGAGGAAGCTCATAAACTGATTGAGAAGATGGCCTCTAACCAGAGCTGGGATGAGGAGCGCACTTGGACCCGCACACGTAAGGTTCACCAGCTTGAAGAGGTGGACATGCTCACCGCCAAGATTGATCTTCTTATGAAAAAGCTTGAGAACCTGGGCCTCGATCATCTCAAAATGGTCGATGCCTGAGTAACTGTCATACCCCGTTCTGAGATAGCAGGAACGAAGCCTCCATACGTGTGCCCAGGATGTTCAAATCACACGCATGGCAACAATATGATAAACAGATGAAATGTATTATATAACGAGTAATAGTTCTTACATAATGACCCGAGGGTCTGAAAAAGATGACATCAAAGCAGCGGAAATAACTAAGCGTAGCGCAGCTCCACAGGCTTGACTGTTGGAGAGGTCCTCCTAACAACCGTCCTCGGAATTCTGCTGGAATCCCTAGCTTCCATCTTCAAATTCATCTAAACAACGA
>JBNLDB010000320.1:0-968 GCA_050304115.1 Sulfurovum sp.
ACCTAGCTACGGGAGCAAAAGTTTCATCAAAATCCAAACCTTTTACTTGTGAATAACCTTTCGCTATAAATCGTGCTTTGTTCCTTGTGACAACTCCATGCTCATCTTGCTTATTGCGGAATACTCATTTGGTACCTACACCATTTTGCTTTGATCTTTCATCCAAAGACCACACTTCATTTCTTTTGAAATTCTTCAATTCTTCTTGCATCACCACCACCCAATCCAGATCACATAATGCATCTTCTACCTTGAAGTTTTACAAAGAAGAAATAAATGAGTAATGTTGGCAAAAATTTGCAACACGTGATCTAGTAGTTACCCCCTTTTTGATATCACCAAGAATATTATCCATGGGGTGATCTCTTTGTATGCTTTGTTGTACTCTTGGGTGTGGTGGCTTTGTTCTTGATCCATGATGATCCCCATCACCCTCATCTCCCCCTTGATCAATGCTTTCCTCTTGATCATGAACTTGATCTTCATCTTGCGGCTCTTCTTCATCTTCTTGATCTTGCTCATGACCTCGTGTGGGTGGAGTAGTATCATTTGGGGAAGTTTCTTGAGGTTGATTACTTGGATCTTGTGGCCTTACATCGCCAATCGCCATTCTTTGTAAAGCATCACATGGAGCTTCCTCATTATCTACAAGATCAAGATCAACTTGCTCCTTTTGAGAGTCGTTAGTCTCATCAAACACCACATCACATGTGATTTTAACACAATCAAAGTACATGTTGAAAATATGATATGCACGAGAGTTTGAATCATAACCTAGCAAGAAACCTTCATAAACTTTAGGAGCAAATTTAGAAAACTTTGATCACTTTTGAAGAACATAGCACTTGCTTCCAAAAACTCTAAAGTAAGAGACATTTGGCTTGTTACCGGTAAGAAGCTCATAAGGGTTCTTCTTGAGAAGCTTGTGAAGATAGAGACAATTTGTGGCATGACAAGCCGTGTTAACC
>JBNLDB010000321.1:0-525 GCA_050304115.1 Sulfurovum sp.
GTAAGCGAACTCTTCCAGCTTAATAGTCGGCGAAGTGGAGTCGAGAATGAACGGTCGACGTCCCGCCTTGCGCAGTTCCGGGTTGTAGCGAATCAGCGGCCAGTAACCAGAATCCACTGCCTTTTGCTGCTGCGACAGACCATCACGCAGATCGATGCCGTGAGCAATGCAGGGGCTGTAGGCAAGGATGATCGATGGCCCCGGGTAAGCCTCCGCTTCACGCATCGCCTGCAGGGTCTGTTGCGGATTAGCGCCCATCGCCACACGGGCAACATAGACGTTACCGTAGGAGATCGCCTGTAATGCCAGATCTTTCTTGGTGACTGCTTTACCGGCAGCGGCGAACTTGGCAGTAGCCGCGATCGGGGTCGACTTGGAGGCCTGGCCACCGGTGTTGGAGTAGACCTCAGTATCGAGTACCAGCACGTTGATGTTACGGCCTGAGGCAAGCGCGTGATCGAGACCGGATGAACCGATGTCGTAGGCCCAGCCGTCGCCGCCCACCAGAGATCGGAAGAGCGTCGT
>JBNLDB010000321.1:535-806 GCA_050304115.1 Sulfurovum sp.
GCCCACCAGCCACACTGAACGACGTACCAAATGGTCGGCCATGCTGTATAGCGTACGGGCACGTGGATCATCGATCTCCTGCAGACGTTTCTTCAGCTCTGCCACCCGATCACGCTGACGGCGCATCTGGTTACCGATCTCCTGACTGGTATCAAGCAGTGAATCGATGAACTCCTTCTCAAAGTGATCGCTCATCTGTGCCAACAGGTGTTTTGCCATTGCGGTCTGCTGGTCGGCAGAAACACGCATCCCCAGCCCGAATTCGGCGTTG
>JBNLDB010000322.1:0-785 GCA_050304115.1 Sulfurovum sp.
ATGGCCGAGGTCAAAAAGAATTGTTGAGTACAAGAAACGTCATTGTGTTTTGGATTAGAGACTGAAGCACGTCGGTGCGAGCTTGCCAACCACAATACGTTTTTGTACTACCGTCCTATATGGCAAATTGCCACCGATCTGTCTCTATTTGTCTGAGTTTGCACCATACCACAAATATTTGTTCGGATCAGGGGTCTAATAGCTGCGACGGTTCACGAGGCTAGGCACGGGGCTAGTTAGAGTCCCGATCAGATGCGTATTTGTGTGAGTTATAACAGAGTCAAAAATATGTTGTGTCTATAAGACGGTTCTCCAGACTATAAAAGTAGCAATCCGTAATCTATCCGAGACATTGAATTTTACAACACGATACAGTGAGACTGGATGTAGGGCTATTACTCTTCGAGAGGGCATGAACCAGTATAAAAATCATTGCATTCTTCCTCTGAGATTGATCTTGCATCATCGCATTTTACCCGATCCTTATCACAAATATCTGATGACGAGACGTCGACATAAAGAAAGAGGAAAAAACTATATCTAGTCTAGAAGAAAATGACAAAGTGTTTTCTGATAATGAAGGTATGCTTAAGCATGCTGTCTAGTTTTATAAGACCCTGTTTGGCAAGGAGCAGAGAGAGAATATTATGCTAGATGAAAATTTATGGGAGGAGAAGGATAAGGTTTCAGCTGAGGAAAATGAGATCCTTGAAGCTGAGATAACTGAAGAAGAAGTTAAAAAAGCAATTGATGATTCATATGCTGCTGGTGCCTCTGGCCCAGAT
>JBNLDB010000323.1:0-775 GCA_050304115.1 Sulfurovum sp.
ATTGAGACTAAGTATATATATATATATTGATATATATATATATATATAGGACATTCTCTCCAAACAATCATTACATAAAAATGACCATGATAAGAGAAACTTGATCCATTGATCAAGAAAGTCCAAAGATTTACAATAAAAGCATGAGGAGTTTTGTTTCAAATCATTTTCAAAAGACAAATAGATGTGCAATAAGTCAAACCACATTCTGAGAATTAATGATATTGAGTTCACTCCTTAGCTCTCAGAATCTTCTCTCATCAAGGGGTTTGGTGAAGATATCGGTGAGTTGCTCATTGGTTCTCACATGGGAAATCACTATGCCTCCCTTGATAGCATGGTCTCTCAAAAAGTGGTGTCGGATATCAATGTGTTTGCTTATAGAATGCTCACAAGGGTGGTAAGCAAGTTTAATGGCACATTCATTGTCACATAGGAGAGGGACATGGTTCAAAGTGTAATCATAGTCCTCTAGAGTTTGTCGCATCCAAAGAAGTTGTGCACAACAACTTCTAGCTGCAATATACTTCGCTTCGACCGTGGATAGGGCAACAGAATTTTATTTCTTTGAAGACCAAGAGACAAGGAACCATCCAAGGAATTGACATGTCCCGGAGGTACTCTTCCTATCCACTTTGCATCTGGTATAATCAGCATCCAAATATCCAAGGAGCTCAAAACGAGACCCCTTAGGATACCATAGGCCTAGGTTAGGTGTGAGAACTAGATACCTCATGATTCTCTTGACCGCCCTTAAATGATAATCTTTGGGTGT
>JBNLDB010000324.1:0-747 GCA_050304115.1 Sulfurovum sp.
ATGAAGAAGAGATAATGCTCCTACATAAAGCAGGAATGCAATAAGAATTATTCAATTCCAAAACTAATCATGGGGGTAAAGGTAGGTGGAAAGTGCCGACTGCTATGGGAGCAACCTTTGCAACATTGCCAACACAAACATCCAACTCACCCTTTGCAAATCTTCTAGTCAGACTTAGCCCCTGCAATGATTTGCATGTGTGAATCATTGATCCGGTATCAAATACCCATGAGTCACTAGAAGACACTGCAATATTAATTTCTATAACATTTATACCTGAAGTGGAAGTCTCACTTTCCTTCTTCCTCTTCTGCTCCTCTAAGTACTTCTTACATGTCACACCCCAAAATTTCAAATTTTGGAATGTGACTAAAATTCCCTAAATTTTAAAACTTTTTATCAATAGTATAAAATTTGCTTTTAGATTTTAGAAGAGAATTTAAATTTATTTAGGCAAAAGAAAATTTTCTAAAATTATTAAATTAATTTAGGCTTTATATATATTTGTTTGTTGCATTTTCATGACGTCTGCATTTTCTTTTGTATTGATTGCGTTCTATTAGATTTTATGGTACGACTATAATCATTTGAAATTCAAATTTGCATTGACAACAAATTTGTTTGAAATTTATTAAAGGTTTTGAAATTTAAAATGGATTAGTATTCTCTATATCGGCCCTGGGCCGTTTTTCATTTTCTAACCGATTTTGGCCCAGCCGGCCCACCCTCTCCCTCTCTTTCCTTTCT
>JBNLDB010000325.1:0-746 GCA_050304115.1 Sulfurovum sp.
GAGGAATTGATCGCTTCTTGATTGCTTATTCTTTAGGCTTCATTGTTCGGATCTCAGTGAGGGCTAACCCGAATGATCGGGTAGTCATCGATGAAGTCTCGATCGGTGGTCGTGTCGGACCATCGATCGGATCTGTCGTAGCTGGTTGCCTGACCGCCGCTTGAAACGTGGTCGTTGAGTTCTTGAGGCTCCAAGGGGAATTGAAGCCGGTCGTCGTCGTGCGTCGCGCTTCTTGTTCGTGAGCCGGGTGCTCAAGATCGTCGTCGCGCACCACTCTTCTTATTGTTGAGCCGGGTGCTCAAGATCCTCGTCATGTGCCGCTGTGAATGACGACGTTCCGAACAGGAACTGCATGCCCGTCGGGAACTTCTCGTCGTAGATCCACGATGCCATGAGTTCACAAGGACGAATCTCAGTGCTTCCCCCTACCTGGCGCGCCTCTGTCAACGTCTGGTCGTCAGATATTTGGAGTAGGAACGGAGGGAACGCAAGTCGGTGAGATCAATCTCACGTGAACACAAGGCACGAGGTTTTAGACTGGTCCGGACCCTCGTGTGGAGTAATAGCCCTACGTCTAGTATTGATGTATTATGCTATTAAGATTGGTTCTTCTCTCTTCCTTTCGGGATCTTCAGGGTGTCCTTTGGGATATCTTTGATGTGCATCTATCCTCTGTATTTATAGTTGGGGAACCACCTCATATAGTTTACCTGGATCTCGACTCTAACTCTAAAAGATAGAAACTC
>JBNLDB010000326.1:0-720 GCA_050304115.1 Sulfurovum sp.
AAAAATGAAGTTATAAGTGTCGACGTCGTGTTGTCAGATACTTGGATTAGGATCGGGAGAAGCGCGATGATGTAAGATCAATCTCAAAGATGAACACGGTGAGATTTAGACTGGTTCAGGCCCTCTCGAGGAGTAACAGCCCTACGTCCAGTTTCGCTGTATTATGCTGTAGATTGCTTTTGGGTGCTTGGGTTCTTGCTTTCGTGTCTCCGTGCCTTAGATACATTGCGGGCTGCTACTTTTATAGTCAGGAGAACCAACTTATAGATATGGCAAATTTCCGACTCTGTTACAATCTCAACAAACACACATCCGACTAGGACTCTATCTTAGGGTTACGTCCAACCTCGTGGGCCGTCGTAGTTATTGGGCCCCCGATCCAGATGAATATTTGTGGTATCATTACATGCTATCTGAATTAACTATGACATCATCAATGTACACTTCTAGTATGATTCATAGCAAGTCATGCAAGATCAAATTCATAGCCCTTTGATATGTTGCGCCGGCATTTTTTAAACCAAAAGTCATGACAATCCGTTCAAACAAACCAATAAAACTAGGACAATGAAAAGCTGTTTTGGACATATCCTCTTCGGCCATGAAAATTTGATTATAACCAGCATTACCATCTAAAAAGCTAATTACTCGATGTCTAAAAGCATTATTAATAAGCATATCGGCTATAGGCATAGGATACTCATTTTTAGGAGTTGCTTT
>JBNLDB010000327.1:0-712 GCA_050304115.1 Sulfurovum sp.
GAGGGCAGTTATCTCAGCATCTTTTTCTCAGAATTTGTGTTTTGATATATCCTTTCAGTTCCGTTGATGAATCAAAATAATTATGCATTGTTGTCTGACCTTTTTAGATATGTTTGAACATTCGTTTTATTTGAAATATTTTTATAAAAATCATATATTTTATTATGGTTTATATTATTACTAAAGAAATTTAAAATATATCATATAATTTTGAATAAGATGAATGATCAAACGTAACTCAAAAAATCAACAATAACAATAATTTTAAAATAGATACAATACTACTAATTACTCCATCCAGATTTTAATTATTGACTTTTATATAACATTTGATCATTTGTCATATTCAATTTTTTAAAGAATTATAATATATTTTGTTATGATTAATTTATTTTATCACTAAATAAAATTCAAACACAACTTCTAATTTTACATATTTAAACTAATATTTTGAATAAGACAAATTGTCAAACATAATTCAACGGCGATAACAATTTGGGAATGGAGGGAGTATGTCGTTTCATACTGAGTAGGCATAAAATGAGAAGATCTAAAAGTAGGGCAAGTATCTATCACTATAGCCGACATGCATAAAGAGAAGGAAGCAAAATCATCAATACCGGTTACTTGCTCACCGTTGGCCACCTTCACTGTCAGCCCGTTCCTGGGTGTGAGTATGAGGTCCAGCTATGGTAGCAGATCGTCCCTGATG
>JBNLDB010000328.1:0-700 GCA_050304115.1 Sulfurovum sp.
AACACGATGAGTTTAGACTAGTTTAGACCCTCTCATGGAGTAACAACCCTACGTCCAGTTTTTGCTATGAAATTTGATACCTCAAATGAATTACGTGCTGCTACTTATATAATTAGGAGAACCGTCTCATAGATATAACATGTTTTTAATTCTGTTATAATCCCCACATACACGTACCCGATTGGAACTCTGTCTAGGGTTACGTCCATCCTAGTGGGTCGTCGCAGCCATTGGACCACTGGCACATGTAGATATTTGTGGTAACGTCACTAGCCCCTGAACATGTCATCAACCTGGTAACTTTGATTCCCGATCAGGCTACCGAACGATCGGCATTCACTGATCGGACGCCTCCGTTATCCCAAGCCTCATGCATCGGGTTCACTTCTTCTGCTTCACACTACCTCCCAACTTTGAACCTCTGGTGCTTCTTCAACCCGATGTCACACTAGGTTGATGATGTGTTCGATACATATTGACGAGTCTGTAACACGTGGCAACCGCTGCACGGCCATCACGTCTCTGTGTACCTTTCTCTGAAAAGCTGAACCGTTTGCTTGACCGTCTAGATAACTGACGCACGATGCATGGTTCACCAAGCGACACACTTGAGTGGGTACGTAGTCAAAAGTATGCCGATTACTGTAATGGCGTGACGCTTCTCGGGCTATAAATACCCCCTTTGTCTTGCACTGATAAC
>JBNLDB010000329.1:0-692 GCA_050304115.1 Sulfurovum sp.
GATTTTAACTTGCTAAACAGTTTTTCTGTATCTAGGGTAGCAAAATCAGCAGATTCCTCTAAAGCCATAATTTTCATACCCTAAACAGAATCATCAAGATCATATAGCAGTTGTTTAGCACGTTCATTATCAGAATAAGCAAGTGGACCACAAGAACGTAAGCTACTAATAATGGACTCAAACCTAGCAAAGCAGTCATCTAGGGACTCTCCAGGTTTCTGAGAAAAAAGTATGATATTGTCTATTGTAAGTATCTCTATGTGAAGACTTAATCTCAGAAGAGCCCTCATAAGTATTGCACAACTTGAGCCAAACATCATGAGCAGTTTCTAGGTGAGCTATACGATCATATACATTCCTACCAAGAGCAGTAGTAATGAGATTGAGAGTCTTATAGTTATTTTCATACCTTTGCAGCTCACCTTGGGTCATGTGGTCGAGTGAGTCGGGGATCACGTACTCCTCCTGGACGATCTCCCAAATGGCGCGACTCTGGCTCAGAAGATAGTTGTGAGTTCAGTTTTTCCAGTAACCGAAATCCTCACCATTGAACACTACAAGCTTGACTGCACCTTTTTCCATGTCGTCTTCAGGTCACAAAGCCTGTTAAAACCAACTAGTGACCAAACCGGCCCTAATACCAATTGAAGGACCAGAGAAAGCGACCAGAGGAGTAAGGGTGAATGTGAGCC
>JBNLDB010000330.1:0-685 GCA_050304115.1 Sulfurovum sp.
TTATATATCTTCAGTGAAATTATATAGTACTGTACTGTGCAATTCTTTTCACGGGCACTGCTGTTTTTGGGTTTGTCTGTTTGTCTTATTCAAAATTTTTGTGCAAATATTATTTATTTTTTTATAATTTATTTTATCACTAAAAATTTAAAATATGCTTTGTAATTTAAAATATGTTCAACAACTAAATGTAACTGAGATGCGCATGCTACGATGGATTTGTGATCACACAAAAAGAGATCGGGTACAGAATGATAACATGTGTGAGAGACTAGGGGTGACACCAGTTGAGGAGAAGCTCATGCAACATCGTTTGAGATGGTTTGGACATATCCAATGGAGGCTGACGGAGGCACTAGTTCGTAGTGGGATAATAAGACGATCTGATAATAAGAAGAAAGACAGAGGATGACCAAACTTGACATGGGAGGAGTCTGTGAAGAGAGATTTGAAGGATTGGTGTATCACCAAGGAGTTAGCATTAGATAGGAGAGAGTGGAAGCTAGCAATTCATGTGCCGGAACCTTGATCTTCGGTTCCTTCTTTTTTATTGTCTTCTATCAAAGTTTTTTTTCCCGCCCCTTTTCACTTTTTTGTCTTAGCGTTTTATTGTCTTTTCTCCTTTTGTCGAATTGGTTTTTGTTTTTATCGTCCTTCGTTTTCCCTCTTCTTTTTCGACATTGTT
>JBNLDB010000331.1:0-684 GCA_050304115.1 Sulfurovum sp.
CTTGTGGCCATTGCCACTCGGCTTACCGCCGAAATGGCGCTTCTGGCCATTACCACCGGAAGGACGACGCTTGCCATTGCCACGCTGAGTGAAAGGCTTCGGCTCAGGGTGACGCGGCTCCAGACCATCCAGCACGATACGATTGAGCTGACTACCGGTCAGCTTCTCAATGCGTGCCAGCTTGTCCCAATCCTGCGGACCGACCAGTGATACCGCGGTGCCGCTGGCGCCGCCACGACCGGTACGACCGATACGGTGGACGTAATCTTCGGCCACCATCGGCAGGTCAAAGTTGAACACATGGCTCAGACCTTTGATGTCGAGACCACGAGCCGCCACGTCGGTGGCAACCAGCACACGGCACTGCCCGCGGTGCATGCGATCGATAGTACGACGACGCGCACCCTGGCTCATGTCGCCGTGCAGGGCAGCACTGCGATGACCCTTTTCGCTCAACTGCTTCGCCAGATCGTCGGCACTGCGCTTGGTCGCGGTAAAGATCACCGCCTGACTCACTTCCGCACTATCCAGGTGGTACGACAGCAGCGCATGTTTGTGGCGAATGTCGTCAGCCTGGTGGATGTGCTGCTCGATGGAATCGTGGTTGCTCTTAACCCCGGCGATCTGAATACGCTGCGGATCGCGCAGCAGGCGCTTGGCGACGTTGTTCACTTCACCTTCGAG
>JBNLDB010000332.1:0-667 GCA_050304115.1 Sulfurovum sp.
TCTTCTTCCGCTTGCTTCATAACATTGTGAGGATAATTTCAATATTGTTGGTTAGTGTTTTTCATCACTCTATTTCAGGGGTTTTGTTTAGGGTTTTGAATGTGGGTCATAGGCTGGGTTCTTGTGAATGAATTATTAGGCTCTCATTCACTCCCCCCTCTGGTCGCCTCCTCGATCCTTTAGAAGGTGTTCAATCAATGAATGCCGATCAGCCGGTATCCTGATCGGGAACCAAAGTTGCCAAATTGATGACATGTTCAGGGGCTAGTGACAATACCACAAATATCTGTCTGGGCCAGGGGCCTGGTAGCTTCGATGGCCCACGAGTCCGGATGCGACCCTAGTCAGAGTCCCGATCAAGTGTGTGTTTGTGTGAGTTGTATCAGAGTCAGAAACCTGCCGTGTTTATGAGGCGGTTCTCTAGACTATAAAAGTAGCAGCCCGCAATCTATCATGGACATCGAATTTCACAGCATAATACAACGAGATTGGACATTGTGCTACTACTCTTATAGAGGGCCTAAACAGTATAAAAGTCGCCATGTTCCTCTTCGTGATTGATCTTGCATCGCTGTGCTTTCCCGATCCTTATCATAAATATCTGACGACGAGACATCAATACTATGTATATGTATATCTATACTATAAAGAATTGTTTTTTCTTTAA
>JBNLDB010000333.1:0-662 GCA_050304115.1 Sulfurovum sp.
TTTGGCACGAACCTTTAGTGCCGACAAAGGTGCCTGCACGATAGTGTGCGCAGTGGGTGATGTTGTGCTTGGTCAGGTATGGCAGTCGTTAATGACACCCCACATGTTGTGCTTGGAGAGGACGGGCTTAATCAGATTTGCATGCGGCATTCAATGCTGAATTTTATTAGGCTATTCGGAGTGGATAGTGTGGTACTCCAAAATCAAAGACTCTCACTTAGAATACACCTATTATAGTGACGATATCACAAATATTTATTCGGACCGGGGTTCCAATAACTACAATGGCTCATAAGGCTGGACATAACCTGAAGATAGAGTCCTACTTAGATGTGTGTTTGTTGAGATTGTAACAGAGTTAGAAATCTATCATATTCATATGACACTTCTTCTGATTATAAAAGTAGCAACCCACAGCACATCTGGGGTAAGCAATTCATTAGTTTTTTACAGCATAATATAACTATACTAGATGTAGGCCTATTACTTTATGAGAGAGCATGTACCAATCTAAAAATCACTGAGTTCATTCTCAAGATTGATCTTACATTATCATATTTCTCTCAATTCTAATCTAAGTATCTAATGACACAACATCACACAAAGAAAGTACCGCACATGACCGCGTTTACAAAAAAAGCGAATTTACTACACCCAGACAG
>JBNLDB010000334.1:0-656 GCA_050304115.1 Sulfurovum sp.
GGTCAAGAAAATTATCCAACTACTCAGCAAAAGTTACACAGAGATGTGACAGTCGTGCAACTTTTGGCACGTGTGTTGCGGACTCGTCAAGGTGTATAGAACACATCATCAACCCATTGCAACATCAGGCAAAGGTCATCAGAAGATTCAACACCGAAGATAGCATGAAGCAAATCAACGAATCCCAGTACATGAGGAAAGGGTCAACAGAGGTGTCCGATCAGTGCTTGCCGATCGGTTGGTAGCCGGCTCGGGAACCGAAGTTGCCTTTGTTTGATGACATGTTCAGGGGCTAGTGATGATACCACAAATATCTGTCCGGGCCAAGGGCCCAGTAGTTGCAGTGGCCAACGAGGCTGGATGCGGCTCAGTGTAGAGTCCCGATCGGGTGCGTGTTTATAAAATTGTAATAGAGTCAGAAACCTTGCCGTACCTGTAAGGTGGTTCTCCTGACTATATAAGTAGCATCCCGCAATTCATCAGGGGTATTGAATTTCATAGTGTAATACAGCAAAAACTAGACGTATGACTATTACTCCACGAGAGGGCCTAAACCAGTTTAAATCTGCATGTTCATCCTTGAGATTGATCTTGCATCGCCGCGTTTCTCCCGATTCTTATCACAAATATCTAATGACAAGACGTTGACACCTTTC
>JBNLDB010000335.1:0-655 GCA_050304115.1 Sulfurovum sp.
GACGCGATGCTTTATGGGCTATAAATACCCCATTCGTCTTACGCTGATAACCATCTCACGTCCTATATTTCTAGCTTCCTTAGGGTTCTCCTCTCTCACTCTCTACTAACCACCAATGGAGGACAAGAGAGGCACCAAGCGTGAACGCTCTCCCTCCGTAGGGGGAAGTACTTTGCTCGACGACGTCAAAACTCCACCACCGGTGCCATCCGGATCTCCGCCACCACTAGGGTCCCCGTGGGTAGTCTCATCGTGCCGCCCCTGCTCACTGGTGTTCAAGCAGGGCAACGCCTCTAGGAAGACCCTAATGATCGACCCTTCCTCATTCATTGTTGATACTTCTCGCGATGAGGAACTCACCAGAAAGCTTTTTGGCGATCTCAACCACGACATCCTCGAGCCACCTGGTGACGGCAGGATAATCATCCTCTACGACTCCGACGATGACGGTGAGGCACAAGAAGAGACAACTGCTGAGATTGAATCCTCGGTTGCTCCTGCTTCTACCAATGATGCTCCTGTAGAGGCAAGGATCGATAATAGTGATGATCAGGGACCCAACCAGGATGCTGATGGCGGCGACAACAATGGACATAACGCCGGTGATCCTTAGGCTTCTACACCGAGAACAAGGTGCTATGACAGGCTATTCTGC
>JBNLDB010000336.1:0-652 GCA_050304115.1 Sulfurovum sp.
CTCTAGAAATACCATGTCTTACTGCATCAGCTTGTGCAGAATAACCACCACCAAGAGTTTGAACTACAACATTAACAGATGTATCTTGTTTAGATACTTCTAATGGTTGCATTACTCTTTTTTTGATAGCTTCATGACCACCAAGCCATGCATCTAAAGACTCACCATTGATAGTGATTTGTCCTGAACCATTTTCAAGCCATACTTTAGCAATTGCTGTTTTTCTTCTACCAGTTGCATATACTTTTGCCATGTTGATTATCCTTTAATTTGAGCAGTGTGTGGATGTTCAGCACCTGCATATACTTTTAATTTTTTTAACATTGCTTTTCCAAGCTTAGTTTTTGGTAGCATACCTCTAGTAGCTAATTTAAAAAGTTTTTCTGGGTTATCTACTAACATATCAGCCATTTTGTGAGTTTTTGTACTACCAAAATATCCTGAGTGAGTGTAATAATTTTTATCTTCTAATTTAGCACCAGAAAATTTTGCTTTGCTAGCGTTTATAATTACAACATAATCACCACAATCTACATGTGGAGTGTATGAAGGTTTGTGTTTCCCTCTTAAAATTGATGCAACTTCTGTAATAACTCTACCGAAAATTTTTCCTTCAGCGTCTACTACAATCCAGTCTCTTTTGACATCAGTT
>JBNLDB010000337.1:0-652 GCA_050304115.1 Sulfurovum sp.
GACAAAGGAGATATTTATAACCAGCGAAGCATCGTGTGGCTACAGTAATGAGTGTTCTTTTGATTCTCACGCACCCACTCGAGTGCACCACTTTGAGAATCGTGCATCATGCGCCGGTTATCCAAACAGTCAAGCAAACTGTCCACCTTTTCAGAGAAAGATACATAGAGACGTGATGATCGTGCAACTATCGACACGTGTTACAGACTCGTCAATGTGTATCAAACATATCATTAACCCAGTGCAACATCGAGTGAAACTTTACAGAAGATTAAAGATATCGTGAAGCCGATCAACGGAACCCGATGCATGAAGTCTGTATTTAACGGAGGTGTCCGATCAGTGAGTGCCGATCAGCCAATATCATGATCGGGAACCAAAGTTATCAGGTTAACGACATGTTCAGGGGCTAGTGACGATACCACAAATATACACATGAGACAGAGGCCCATCAGCTGCGACGACCCACGAGGCTTGATGCAGCTTTAGTAAGAGTCCTGATCGGGTACGTGTTTGTTAGGGTTGTAACAGAACTAAAAATCTGCCATATATATGAGACGGTTCTCCGGACTATAAAAGTAGCAACCCGCGATCTATCAGGGACATCAAATTTCATAGCATAATATAGCAAAAACTAGACGTAGGGCTATTA
>JBNLDB010000338.1:0-639 GCA_050304115.1 Sulfurovum sp.
AGTAACATATCAAGAGTTCTATCATAACTCTAAGATAACTCATAGTAGAATTAGGATTAAGAGTTTCTATCTTTTAGAGTTGGAGTCGAGATACATGTAAACTCTATGAGCTGGTTCACCGAATATAAATAGAGAGGATAGATCCACATCGAGAAAAAACATTCAAAAGAAATAGAGAATAACCAATCTCAATAGCATAATACATCAATACTGGACGTAACCCTATTACTCCACGTGAGGATCCGAACCAATATAAAATCACATGTTCACGTGAGATTGATCTCACCGACTTGTGTTCCCTCCAATCATACTCAAAATATCTGACGAGCAAACATTAACAGTAAGAATAACACCCTATCCCCAATAGCATCAAGATCCCAATCACTAACCCGAAGCTCTATCGGCCCATCTATAATACGTCCTGCTGGGAAGACTACATCTCTTGCATGCCTATCTGGGAAAATGACCAAAAACGGATCTGGGCGGCTACGATAGACACAGAGCTCATACTTACGGATACGGAAATGATGAAAAATGATGTCCTTCACGTCTTCGGTGGACCGCAACCTCATCAGGCCTTCTTCTGTGACCAGCAGCGCTAGCCTGGAGAGCATCTCTTTTCTATCCTCCATCTAGAAA
>JBNLDB010000339.1:0-636 GCA_050304115.1 Sulfurovum sp.
TGATATCTATCTTATTTATATATGCTTGTCTTACTTGAGATCGAAGTCCTTATGTTTGTGGTAACTTTGCTCAAATTGCTACATCGTTTAATTTAATATCTAGCTCCTTGCTACATGTTTGTTATCTACTAATGGTCTATTTGTGAGGATTAACTCTCATTTCTGCAAAGTCTTGGCATCTTGTTGAGTATAGTTGCTAAAATATTTGTTGGTATAATATGTGAAGCACCCTAATTTTGATCTCATGTATAGCATCTCATGCTTCTCTCGGTTTGTGTTTGATGAGTTCATTGCCAAAGGGGGAGAGAATGTGCACAAAGTTGGTAGAACTCTTGCTAATCGGGTGGTTGAGGGAAGAAACATGATAAATGACTATCTAAGGGGGAGAGCTTGCATTGAGAGTGTTAGGGGGAGTTGATTTCAGGGGGAGTGTTGATTTTGAGTTTTTCTTCCTCTTTTGAGCTTCTGTGTTGATTTTAAGCTTTTGCTTTCATTTTGAGCTTTTCTTGCTCTTCTGAGCTTCTCTAAACTCTTCTTTGCCATTTTGCTTGGCTTTGTCACTTTTCTTGCCTTTTGTTGGCTTTTGCAGTTTTCCTTCTTCTACATGACCTTCTTAAGTTTTTCTTGGTTTTTTGG
>JBNLDB010000340.1:0-633 GCA_050304115.1 Sulfurovum sp.
ACATAGGCGGCGCTGCTGCAAGTGTCGACTACAACTATTTCTAGGGATTTAAATTGTTTTTGTTATTTTTCTTCACTATGTTTGATCATTGATATTGACGACACCTTAATTTTCATCTAAACTAGAGGGTCACTGAATATCAAAGATCAGACAGTCAGATCAGGTCATAAAGAGATTATGCCTAACAATTAACATATCAAGAGTCCTATCGTAACTCTAAGATAACTCATAGTAGGATTATGATCAGTAGTTTTTATCTTTTAGAGTTAGAGTCGGGATCCAACTAAACTGTATGAGGCGATTCCCCGACTATAAATAGAGAGGTTAAATCCACATCGAGGACATCTCAAAAAAAAAAGAGAAGAATCAATCTCAACAGCATAATACATCAATACTGGTCGTAGGGCTATTACTCCACGTGAGGGCCCGAATCAATCTAAAATATCGTGTCTTGTGTTCATGTGAGATTGATCTCACCGACTTATATTCCCTCCGATCATACTCTAAATATCAGACGATACGACGTCGATATAGGCGCGCCAAGTAGGGGCGAAGCGCTGAGATTCATCCTTGTGAACTCATGACATCGTGGATCTACGATGAGAAGTTCCCACGGGCATGCAGTTCATGTTT
>JBNLDB010000341.1:0-632 GCA_050304115.1 Sulfurovum sp.
CTTGGTCGGTTGAAATGTGGAATCTTTTTTCCGTGTCTCCCCTACTTAGGCTCTTTTTGAAACAAAACATATAAAATAAGATTGATACTATGGTTCCTCAACATTAGGAACTCGGGCACTCTTTTTGGTATGTGGTTCATCACTTCGGCTCAACAAATGTTCCTTCTCATCCTACCCTCTAAAGGATAAATATGTGGGGTACAACTCAAGTCATGTATGTTGCCAAACTAAAGGATAGTTAAAAAAGAGTTAAGAAAACTTTCTCAAACACTTTGGAAAGGTTTTTTTTGAAATAGTATGAAGGAGGGGGAGAATATGGAGTCACATCAAAGAGATTTTTTTTGAAGTTGAAGTGTTTTTCTCCTCTCAAAATATTGACTTCCCCTTTTATTTGAAGAGACTCTTGGAGCTTTCTCTTTTTTTCATGCTCTGTCTCTTGAGGACTTGGGGGTTTTGATGATATTTGAGGAGAAAATCACTTCTTCAAAAACTTCTTTTCAAATGGCTTCAATATACTAGTGGTGGACACATATTTTGGAATGGAGTTATGCACGCCAACATGGCTAAACCATGATTATGGAGATGGGGGAGTTGTGGATATATTGGCGATGGATGCATATTCCGGAGTGGAG
>JBNLDB010000342.1:0-623 GCA_050304115.1 Sulfurovum sp.
ATAACTCAGAAAAATACAAACTAAATTTTGTTTGAATCCTCTTGAGTAGATATATGCAACCAGCTTGACCAAATACTCTTTTGAGCATTATTGCCTTGTAGAAAATGACAAGAATTAAAATATTGGAGTATTTAATTACAAAAATACATAAATATTAAATCTCTAAACTTTGCATACATGTGCAAATCATTGTCATTAGTATATAAAAAATTGCTCATATTTATTTTCTGCACAGAATAATTTATATGATTTAATCTCTTTTCCTGCAGTAAAGAATTTGTATAAAATAATTTATGCTTAGAAAAATATCAATTCTTGGTGTAGAACTTTCTTGCACTGTTTAACACCTGTAGAAAATCAGAGAACATGATTAGATGCATAAATATCATGTTATTAAATTTCTAGTGCTTAGTTTAATTGTTAATAAATAGAAAAACTTATAAGTAAAGTAGTAAAATAACTTTTGTAGGATAATATGCTTAGTTCTTACTGTTTTTGCATCATATGGCTCTTGCATTCCTCATGCATTGCATCATATTGCTCTCGGCTCATGTATGCTCATATATGTTAGATCACACGGAGCCGGAACTTGAGGAGATGATGGAGCAAGCTCAAGCTGAAGA
>JBNLDB010000343.1:0-619 GCA_050304115.1 Sulfurovum sp.
GGAGATGTCACTATTGCTGAGCGTGAGCACGCCCTCGTTGGAGTCGACGCTGCCTCCAGCCTCGAAGGTGGAGCAACCCAGTATGAGGCCCGGCAGCTTGGCCATCCTCCCGCCGGACAGCGACACCGTCGCCTTCTCCTTCCCGTAGATGCCGCTCGTGGTCGTGCCGTCCAGCAACACATGGTAGTAGCTGCAGGAGGCGGTCCTCCCCGTAGATGCCACTCATGTTGTACGGCAGCGCTGCACAGTCCTGCTGCAAGTTCGGATCTAGGCCTCACGGGCCTAGATCTGGGCTCGTGAGTTTTTTTAATATTGAAAATTGATTTTTGGTGTCGGCTGATATAAACAGCCGATACCAATAATTATTTTTGGTATCGGCTGGCAATAGCCGACACAAAAAAGACTTGATTTTTCATATCCCAAGAATGGTATCGGTTACTGTAACCGACACCACAAACGTGTTTTGTAATAGTGACAGCACCTCAAATTTCCCCAAGAAGCAAATGGAGAGCTCAAGAACACTAAGTTTTGAGTCTAGTGCATGTATCTTCCGAAGGCAATAGTCCCCCGGCATCGCAATTGTGGAGGTATAGATATTGTAGCTGCTTGCAACAATCAA
>JBNLDB010000344.1:0-617 GCA_050304115.1 Sulfurovum sp.
ATTGGTTGCTCGGGTCCAGAGAAAATCTTCCCTGTGAAGACCACACACAAACATAGGGAAGCAGATAAATCTGCAAGACTAATAATACTCGCTAGAATTATCCTCTGCAACCTATAGAAAGATAAAAGATATTGGCTTCCTCCCCAACAACGGCGCCATAAATGCTTGTTGATGTTTCTTATGCAGCTCTGCAAGCGCACGAAATTGTCAATGTAGCACTTCACCGGGAGTATTCTTCAGATATCGTATTTATATTTTTCCAAGGGAGGAAGGATCTCTATCATATCTAAGACTAATATAGGTAGTAATTCCAATGAGTACTACTAGGCTATACAGAGGTTACGTTAGCTGGGGTTAACGGACACATACACACTAGTTCTCCAGGTTCTACGGGTAAGCTAAGGTTCCACCTAGTCGGGAGACTCGAGAAGAGGGTCAACTCCTAAGGATCTATTCTTGTCTTATCTATCACAGCACGTTACCCAGGATTCCAAATCACTTATTAAGTAGCCTACTCTGCTTCGCGACCCCGGCAAATATTATACCAAAGCAAGGAATCCACACAAGGGGGTACAGCAACCCAGGTTTGGCCGGCTCACCACAACCTCGTTGTGGTG
>JBNLDB010000345.1:0-616 GCA_050304115.1 Sulfurovum sp.
GGGACCAGCTATCACTGGCAAACTCCTTCAACACCCTGGCGCTTACTCCACCACCCACTACCCAGGACTGGGTGGCTGACTCCGGCGCTTCGCATCACTCCACCCCATCAGCTGGTAATATCTCACACCCCCATACTTTGACATCTTCTAGTCCTTCATCCATCATTGTAGGTAATGGCTCCACTCTCCCGATCACCTCAGTAGGTGACTCGGTGCTTCCTGGACCATTTTACCTTAACAATATTTTGTTAACACCGGATCTTGTTCAAAGCTTACTTTCTGTGCGACGTTTTACCACTGATAACTGGTGCTCTATGAAGTTTGACCCTTTTGGTTTGTCTGTGAAGGATCTTACTACCAGGAACGTGATCGTCAGGTCGAATAGCACCGGCCCGCTGTACACGCTGCGGCTACCTGGGTCTACCTCTCCTTCACCTGGCGCCATGGCCGCCCTTGCTGCTGCACCACATGCTCTTGCTGCTGTCGCCCCTACCACGTGGCATCGTCGTCTCAGTCACCCTGGCCCTAACGCCTTATCTAGCTTGTCTAGGTCTTCCTTTAGTCACTGTACCAGCAATAAACATGAATTCTGTCATGCATGGCAGTTAGGCAAACA
>JBNLDB010000346.1:0-614 GCA_050304115.1 Sulfurovum sp.
GATCACCTGGGTCTGGACGTCCAGATCCTCGAAGCTCGCGACCGGCGCCTCGAAGTCGATGGCGTTGGCGTTACCGTTTGAGCCGATCAGGCCCAGTTCGGGCAGCATCCAGGGATGGCCATAGTTTTTTGCTTATCCGCTGCAAGTTTATTTACGTATACTTCCAAAGCATTCATCTCTTTAGATCCTAAAGGAATGACTGCAAGCAATGCATTGTTCATACATCCTTGAAATCTTCTTTGTGTGGTTCTAAGACTTGACTTTGTCATACGGTATGCCGGCCATGTACCAGCAACATTGTTCTCACCCAGATCCGGAAGTGGTTGTGTTCGAAGTACTTGTCCAATGATATCTGCACTGTGACAAGAGTTACAAGCAAGTCCTCTTCCTCCTCTTGGTGTCATATATACTTCTTCACCTAATGCATACGCTGCTTTGATGTGTTCATCTGCATTTACATCAATATTGATCACTTCATCATTTGCCAATGATTTCACATAGGCAAGCATAGAGAACATTTTCCCTGATTTGAGTGGTGTTTTCTCTTTACCCTGTTCTACCTGCATTGCTTGCATGACTTGGTCAAGTCCTACAACATTACCAAGCTTTTTAAT
>JBNLDB010000347.1:0-608 GCA_050304115.1 Sulfurovum sp.
CTGTGATCTAACCCACCTGTCGGTGACCCAACGTAGTATGTGACCCAATAAATTTGAATTAATAGTGGAGAATAGAAAAATAACATGATTTGCATAATAATTGGTAATGTAACTTTGTGTTTGCCAATATTTTAGTAAAATAAATGTTGTGTCAAAATTTCAGGTGCATACGAGTTCAAAAGTGGTTATGATGTATTGAAATCTCAAAGATTGACTTGAGTTATATATATATGAAACATTAAGAGAGATGTGTCCAATTGTGAATCATGTATGGACTTTCTTTACTAAAACTATCTAATTTTTTGTGTCGGTATTATGGACAAATATATGTTTTCATATCATTTTTTAAAAAAAATTACCAAATTTCGATATTATTGTTATTAATATGTCACAATTTTAAGAAAGAAAGTTTGAATTGTCGCTAGAAGGCAGTTCAACTTTTCATCTATCTCTAGTAATTTTTTTGTATCTTATTAGATGCACATGCAGTTCAATATGAAATTAATTTCAATAATAGCATAACAATTCATTTAACTTATAGAAAATAGTAAATCAATTCTAAAATTTTGCAAACTTATACAATACAACTTATCCGTAGTATATTATAT
>JBNLDB010000348.1:0-602 GCA_050304115.1 Sulfurovum sp.
TTACGAGACTGACTCGAACCAGGGCCAGTGGGAGGCAGCTGGTGCCCAACCTAGGGATGTTCGGCAACTCTGAACTTATCAATGATGAAAAGTAAAGATTCGAGAACCCACCTCGAGCATGGAAGAAACTTGGTTGTAGATTGGAACGCCATCGATCTCACGTAGTCTAATCTTGTGAGCCCCACGGTGGGCGCCAACTGTCGTGGTTTATGATTAGATTTGGGAATAGGCGTGCTCACAGATATGATGAACAATGTAGCGCAAGGGACATGATGGTTTATATAGGTTCAGGCCTCTCGGAGGATAATAGTCTGTGTCCTATGTGCGTGAGTTGTATTATGATTGCTTGGGTCGAGACCCCCTCTACCCCTCCTTTTATATGCTAAGGGGGTAGGGTTTACATGGAAGATCCGGTCGGTTACGGTAGTACCTGACTCGGACTCTATCTCTACTTGCCCTATTTACAAGATTTGATTTTATAGTTATCTTCTAAACTGCCTCAATTATAGTCCTCCTAGCCGTGCCCTTAGGCTGAGTGGGCCGACTCATGATAGACCTCCTTGTTCCTCTCTACCGAGTCTAGGAGATGTGGTACCTATGGC
>JBNLDB010000349.1:0-601 GCA_050304115.1 Sulfurovum sp.
ATGACGGCCGTGCAGCAATCGACATGTGTTACGGACTCGTCAATGTGTATCGAACACATCATCAACCTAGCGTAGCATTGGGAATAAGTCGATCAAAGGAGTAAAAGATTGGTGGCAGCCTGAAACAGATCAAGGTAACCCAATGCATGAGGCTTGGTTATAACGAAGGTGCCCGATCAGTGAATGCCGATCGTTTGATAGCTTGATCGGGAACCAAAGTTGTCAGGTTGATGATATGTTCAGGGGCTAGTGACGATACCACAAATATTTTCCTGGGGCAGGGGTCTAATGGCTATGATGACCCATGAGGTTGTACGTAACCCTAGATAGAGTCCTGATCGGGTACGTATTTATAGGGATTGTAACAGAATCGGAAACATGCCATATCTATGAGGCGGTTCTCCTGATTATATAAGTAGCAGTCTGTAATTCACCTGGGACATTGAATTTTACAGCATAATACAGCAAAAACTGAACGTAGGGTTATTACTCCACGATAGGGTCTGAAGCAGTCTAAACTCACCGTGTTCATCCTTGAGATTGATCTTGCATCGTCACATTTCTCCTGATCCTCATAACAAGTATCTGACGACACGAGGTC
>JBNLDB010000350.1:0-598 GCA_050304115.1 Sulfurovum sp.
ACAGATGAAATACGTTGTGAAGTGATGACTTCGGGAAGACTTTCCAAAACAGGGAAAAACACCTTAAAGAAGAAGATAGAGTCTTTAGTGGGTAAAGAGGTTGATCTTGAAGTGACTTTCAGATACCGCTTATAGGATATCGTGAAGCTTGTTGGCTTCACCCATCCATTTGTTCAGTGCATCCCATTCACTGTTTTCAACCATATGACGGCACTTTTTGAGTTCTGTTTCAAAGTTTTCAATGGCTTCGATCAAATTGTTTTGGTTTTGTCTGAAAATATCCTCCCACATACTGGGAGAAGATTTCGCGATACGGCTCATATCTCTGAACCCTCCGCCTGCTAGCGCTACAATGCTGTTTGCATCTTCCTGTTTCATCACACTGTTCGCCAGTGCGTAACTGAGTGCATGGGGCATATGGGAGATGAATGCAGCATGTCTGTCATGCTCTTTTGCTCCCATATAGATCAGCCTCATGCCGATCTGAGTAAACAATGTCTTGGCTACTTCTTGTTGATAAGGACCGCTTTTTTCCATATCGCATAGCACCACCACTTTTCCTTCATAAAGTTTGGGAATAGCAGCTTTTGGACCGAAC
>JBNLDB010000351.1:0-592 GCA_050304115.1 Sulfurovum sp.
CCCAATAGATTGTGGGTTGTTACTTTTATAGCCTGTAGAACTGTATCATAAACATGGTAGGTTTTCAACTCTACGATAACTCACACAAACATACACCCGATCGGGACACCCGCATCTAGCCTCATGGGCCATCACAGCTAATGGGCCCCTAGCCCAAGCAGATATTTGTGGTATCGTCACTAGCCCCTGAACATATCATCAAATCTAGCAACTTTAGTTCCCGATCAGGCTATCGATCGATCGACATTCACTGACCAGACATCTCCGTTAAAACCGAGCTGCATGGCTTGATGCTCCTGACTAGCCAGTTGATGATGACGTTCGGGCAAAACTCATCTGCTGTCAAACTCGGTTGATGATGTGTTCTAAAACATTGACAAACCCATAATACATGTGTTCGCTCACTGCAAGGCCATCACGTCTCATTACTCTCTCTTCTTGGAAGTTGAGACGATTGCTTGACCATGTGAACAACCAGCGCACTACGTACAGTTCTCGAAATGACGCACTTGAGTGGGTACGCGGGAATCAAAATGATGCATATTACTGTAGCATCGTGACGTTTCACAGACTATATATATCTCCTTCGTCT
>JBNLDB010000352.1:0-586 GCA_050304115.1 Sulfurovum sp.
ATGAGGCCACCGGGCAGGCGGAATGGTTTAAGAAATTTGTTCCCGGACTTAGAGTGGTCGACAGTATAGAAAACCATTTAAGATATACTGCGATAATGAGCCAGCAGTACAGTACTCCTATAACAACAAGAAGAGTGATGCATCAAAGCACATCAACATTAAGTATTATGTTGTAAAGGAGAAAATCCAAGATCATACCATTAGTCTTGAGCACATAAGTACCAAGCAGATGCTTGCGGATCCGTTTACAAAAGGCTTACCACCCAACGTGTTCAAGGAGCACGTAGCCGGCATGGGTTTAAGGGAAAGCCTATGGTTCTTGGATACTAATGGCCCTAAAATAAGATGAAAATCCTTTTCAGAATGGAAAAGTGCATGGTAGTTGTTAAGTCTTATAGTACGTAACTGACTATTATGACGTGACATGCTTTATACACTGATCTATCGAGGAATTGATGTTAAGTTTAGTTTTTGAGTTTAGTTTTGATCCATTGGAGATCAAGGGGGAGAATGTTGGAGTTGATCTCCAAGACTTGGTCATGAGGACCAAGTCGTCCTCCCGCACGCCCTAATCGGGGGCGTCACA
>JBNLDB010000353.1:0-585 GCA_050304115.1 Sulfurovum sp.
CTTCCCAACAAAAACTATGTAGAGATGTGACGGTTGTGCAGCTTTTGAAACGTGCATTGCGGACTCGTCAATGTGTATGGAACACATCATCAACCCATTGCAGCATCGGGTAAGGGTCATCAGAAGACTCAAGACCAAAGATAGCCTGGAGTACTTCAAGGAATCCCAATGCATGAAGGAGGGATCAACAAAGGTGTCTGATCGGTCCTTGCCGATCAGTTGGTAGCCTGATCGGGGACCGAAGTTGCCCAGTTTGACGATATGTTCAGGGGCTAGTGACGATACCACAAATATTCGTCCAGGCCAGGGTGCCAGTAGTTGCATTGGCCGATGAGGCTGGATGCGGCCCAGTGTAGAGTCCTGATCGGGTGAGTGTTTATGAGAGTTGTAACAGAGTCAGAAACCTGCCGTATCTATAAGACGGTTCTCCAGATTATAAAAGTACCAGCCCACAACCTATTTGGGGAACCAAAATTTTCCAATATAATACAACAAATATTGGACATAGGGTTATTACTCCATGAGGGGGTCTAAACCAGTCTAAATCATCATGTTCATCCTCGAGATTGATCTTGCACCATCGTG
>JBNLDB010000354.1:0-576 GCA_050304115.1 Sulfurovum sp.
GCCCAATAAGTAACATATCAAGAGTCCTATCATAACTCCAAGATAACTCCTAGTAGGATTAGGATCAGGAGTTTCTATCTTTTAGAGCTAGAGTCAGGATCCAGCTAAACTCTATGAGGTGGTTCTCTGACTATAAATAGAGAGGATAGATCCACATTGAAGACATCTGGAAGACATCCGGAAGACCCCCGGAAGAAATCCCCGAAAGATCCCAAAAGAAAGAGAGAGAAACCAATCTTAATAGCATAATACATCAATACTGGACGTAGGGCTATTACTCCACGCAAGGGCCTGAACCAGTATAAAATCTCATGCCTTGTGTTCACATGAGATTGATCTCACCGACTTGTGTTCCCTGTGATCCTACTCCAAATATCTAACGACCGGACGTCGATAGAGACGCACCAGGTATGGGGGAAGCGCTGAAATTCATCCTTGTGAACTCATGGCATCGTGGATATACGATGAGAAGTTCCTGATGGGCATGCAATTGTTGTTCGGAACGTCGTCATTCACAGCGGCACACGACGATGATCTGAATAAGAAGAGCGGCGCACGACGATGATCTTAAGCACC
>JBNLDB010000355.1:0-575 GCA_050304115.1 Sulfurovum sp.
CAGCAGTTGACACGTGTTACAGACTCGTCAATGTGTATCGAACACATCATCAACCCAGTGTAGAATCAGAAAGATGCCGATCAAAGGAGTAAAAGATTGGTGACAGCCTGAAGTAGATCAAGATAATCCGATGTATGAGGCTTGGTTTTAACGGAGGCGTTCGATCACTAGGTAGCCTGATTGAGAATTGAAGTTGATAGATTGATGATATGTTCAGGGGCTAGTGACGATACCACAAATATCTACCTGGGTCAGGGGCCCAATGACTGCGACAACCTATGAGGTTTGACGTAACCTTAGATAGAGTCTTAATCAGGTACATATTTGTAGGGGTTGTAACAGAATCAGAAACTTACCGTATATATGAGACGGTTCTCCTGATTATATAAGTAGCAGATCACAATTCATCTAGAGTATCAAATTTCATAGCATAATATAGCACAAACTAGATGTAGTGTTATTACTCGACGAGAGGGTCTAAACCAATCTAAAATTACCGTATTTCTCCTTGAGATTGATCTTACATCATCGTATTTCTCTCTATCCTCCTCACAAATATTTGAACATGACAGTGT
>JBNLDB010000356.1:0-575 GCA_050304115.1 Sulfurovum sp.
TAACAAATTTGAGGTGTTCGGACGTTATGACTACAGTGATCGTTTAACCAACGATATCAAGGGAGAACGTAACTTTAAAACAACCACTTTGGGAGCTTCTTATCGTTACAGAGGCCCAACACGTATTGACTTGAACTATATTATGAAAGATGCTGAAGCACCGGGTAATGCAAATGCACAAAAAGTATTAGACAATATGGGTAATCGAATTGCGGTTCAGATTACGGCAGCTTTTTAAGAAAGGATAAAGAATGAAATTCAAAAAAAATCTAGGGGTGCTTATGGCACTGATGATGACAGCTACTTTACCGGCACTGTCAAAAGAGAAGCAAACAGATGATGTTGTGAAGATCGTCTATCAATGTGACTTTCCGGATGTTCAACGTGTACATCTCATGCTAAATACTCTGAACAATGCTGTAAAACATTACCAAAGTACATTACAGGATTATGAGATAGATGTTGTGGCACTTGGCCCCTGTCTTCAATATGTGATGAAGGACTTTAAAGACACTGGATTTGAAAAAATGCCTTATATTGAACATGGTGGACCTGCAGGCAATGGCACGGCGGGG
>JBNLDB010000357.1:0-571 GCA_050304115.1 Sulfurovum sp.
GAAAGTAGGGCATGTTTATTTCCACTTATAGGTCTCTCCTAGGTGTCGATGTCTCATCATCGGATATTTAGGATGAGGATCGAGAAAAGTGCGATGATGCAAGATCAATCTCACAGATGAACACAATGGGTTTTATACTGGTTTAGTCTCGCTATATTATGCTATAAAATTTGATGCCCCGATAGATTGTGTGTGACTGCTTTTATAGTCTAGAGAACCGCCTCATAGATACAGCAGGTTTTTGATTCTGTTACAACCCTAACAAACACGCACCCGATAAGGACTCTAACTAAGGTCGCATCTAGTCTTGTGGGCCATCACAACTATTAGGCTATAGGCCCAGACGAATATTTGTGGTATCGTCACTAGCCCCTGAACATGTCGTCAACATGATAACTTTAGTTCCCGGTCAGGCCACCAGCTAACCGTCATTCACTGATCGGACACCTCCATTAAAACCAGACTTCATGCATCAAACTCCGCTTATCGGCTTCACGCTACCTTCAATCTTTTGATAAGTTTCACCCGATGTCACATTGGATTGATGACGTGTTTGATACATATTGACGAG
>JBNLDB010000358.1:0-256 GCA_050304115.1 Sulfurovum sp.
CGAGCAGTTTCCACGGCTGCATTCAAATCCTTTTAGACGGGGGCAGACATGCATAGCTTTTGGCCTGCTGTCCGTATACGTCAAAGAAAGATGCGCAAAAAAAGAGTCATGTACCTCATTATTGTTGATGTGGTGTCGTTAAATATTTGTGATGAGGATCGAAAAAACATGATTATGTAAGATCCATCTCGAGGAGCAACACAGCGAGATTTAGACTGGTTCAGACATTCTTAAAGAATAATAGCCCTACATGCAA
>JBNLDB010000358.1:266-568 GCA_050304115.1 Sulfurovum sp.
GTTGTATTATGCTATAGAAAAATTGGTTGCCTCGAATGAGTTGCGGACTGCTAATTATATAGTTTGTAGAACCTCCTTATAGATATGACAAGTTTTCAACCCTGTTACAATCTCAACAAATGCATACCCTATTGGGACTTTAATTAGGATTGCGTCCAGCCTCATGGACCGTCGTAGCTATTGGGCCTGGCTCGGGTAACATTTGTGGCACCGTCATTAGCCCCTGAACATGTCATTAAACTAGATAACTTCAGTTCCCGATCAGACTACCAACCGATCAACAAGCACTGATCAGACGCCTT
>JBNLDB010000359.1:0-566 GCA_050304115.1 Sulfurovum sp.
TTACAATTGGGTCATTTTCTTAATTAATTTGTTAATACTAATTACCTATTCAATCTATTAGCATCAAACCTTCATAACTTCATAACCGTAGCTCCGATTTAGGTGATTCTTGCGCTCACACATTTTTAGTGACGAGTCAAATCTTTTGGTACTATTTGTTAAGACATTAGATACTATTTGATGTACTGTTTATATTTATTTGCTTGTATTGCTTATTTTCGATCGCTATCGTTAGGCGCCGACGACTTTGAGAATCTTCAAGAGCTCGACTTCCAAGACTTTGAGCAGCAGCCAGCGGGAGAGCAAGGCAAGTGACCCTTAATCATTTTGTTCCAATATGCTTTCTCTCTCTAGTATACACTAGCCGCATGCATTAATTGGTTACCTAAGCCTTCATACTTTAGGATTGGGTTTTTATGGTTAGTAGTATTGCTTAGCCCTGCAGTCTTGAGTCATCGTACAAGTCTTTCTATCTTTGTGATGTTGAGTTTGACTTATGGAGTGTTGAGAGTATTGGTCTTCCATCTGTCGTGATGTGAGGTGGTTGTGGTGAGGTTCGATGTTGT
>JBNLDB010000360.1:0-565 GCA_050304115.1 Sulfurovum sp.
TTGGATTTATGTAAATCCCTCGAGCTGATATAATATAGCCGAGTAGTTTGCCTGATGATACACTAAATACACACTTTTAGGATTAAGTTTCATCTTATACTTACGGAGATTATTGAAAGTCTCTTTGAGATCATCGAGCAGATACTATGCTTTTTCGACTTCACTACCACATCATCAATCTAAACTTCGATGTTTCGCCCGATTTGATTTTCCAAGATGATCTGAATGTCCTTCTGATATGTAGCTCTCCCGTTCTTCAGGTCAAATGCCCTCTTTTTGCAGCAGAAGATTCCAAATGGTGTGATGAATGCTGTTTTTCTTTGTAGTTAATGGCGAGGCTGATTTGATGATAGCCTGAATAGGCATCCAGACAATAATTCACAAGACGTTATGAATTAACTATCTGACAAATATGAGGCAGGGGATACTCATCTTTTGGGCATACTTTATTCAAACTTGTATAATCAATACACATGTGCCATGAGCCATCAGACTTTGCTACGAAAACTGGGTTTGCTAACCAGCTTGGATAATCTACTAGCCTGATAAACTTAGCTTCAAGTAA
>JBNLDB010000361.1:0-563 GCA_050304115.1 Sulfurovum sp.
CGTGTCACTACCGCGCGTGGTGACCACCAGGGGGGGCATGGGCCGACCTCGACCGGTTTGGCCGCTAGAATGGGTTGGTTCCGTGAGGCCTCGGGCCAGAATCGGCCCAAGCGCTGTTCCTTCCTTTTTTTCATTTTTTCTGAACTTGTATTCGTTTAAATATTCTAGAAAATCCTTTTAAACTTCCAAAATTCATAGAAAATCATAGAAATCTTTGAAAAATGCAAACTAAATTTCCTTGGAATCCTTAAGAGCATATCTGTACAATAAACTTGACCAATTTATTTTCACATTATTTCTCTATAGAAAATTCAAAGAAATCAAATCTTGAAGAAATTAATTACAAAAAACTGTACAATATTAAATATTGAATCTTTGCATGCATGTTAATATTATGATCAGTAACCTGTACAAAATTTCCCATATTTAATTCCTGCTCAGAATAATTTCCATGATTTAATCTCTATTTGGGCAATAAAAAAATTGTAGTAAATGGAATATGCATACAAAAACATGCATTCAGGGCAGGATGATTCCTTATACTGTTTAGGACCAGTATATAA
>JBNLDB010000362.1:0-554 GCA_050304115.1 Sulfurovum sp.
ATCAACATCTTCAGCAATAATTAACAATGGACGGCCTGCCTGAGCAACTGGCTCTAAAACAGGAAGAAGATCTTTCATTGTTGAGATTTTCTTGTCGTGTAACAAGATATATGGATCCTCTAATACAGCTTCCATTTTTTCTGAATCAGTAACGAAGTAAGGAGAAATATATCCTCTGTCAAACTGCATACCTTCAACTATTTCGTCGTAAGTTTCAGCAGTTTTTGATTCTTCAACAGTGATTACACCTTCTTTGCCAATTTTTTTCATAGCACGGCCAATCAATTCACCAATCTCCCTGTCGTTGTTTGCAGAAATAGCAGCAACCTGTTCCAATTTATCAGACTCAACACTGATTGATTTAGATTGCGAAACCAGGCTTTCAAGAACTTTTGTCACCGCTTTGTCAACACCTCTTTTTAAATCCATTGGGTTCGCACCTGCAGTAACGTTCTTCAAACCAACATTGATAATTGATTGAGCCAAAACAGTAGCAGTAGTTGTACCATCACCAGCATCATCTGCAGTTTTTGAAGCTACTTCTTTCACCATTT
>JBNLDB010000363.1:0-552 GCA_050304115.1 Sulfurovum sp.
TATTAGAATTATTATGTTCCAATTTTGTAATGTAAAGTTAAACTGTACATAGCAAAAAATTGAATTAACCATCTATCTATGATAAATGGTCTATTATAAAACTTATGAGTTCAAATATATTTTTTTGTATTTTTCAAATCTTATTTTAGGTACATGTAGTTCAATTTTGAATTGCTTTTTAAATGCATGTAGAAATTCATTTAATATGTAGAAAATAGTAGAACACTTTCAATTTTGTTTAACTCGTACACCACAACATGTATACAATATACTGGATTTTATAATGTTTTAGATCGTTGTATCATTTTTGTCGATGTCTGGTTATCAGATATTTGGAGTAGGATCAGAAGGAACACAAGTCGGTGAGATCAATCTCACGTGAACACAAGGCATGAGGTTTTAGACTGGTTTGAGCCCTCGTGTGGAGTAATAGCCATATATCCAGTATTGATATATTATGCTATTGAGATTGATTCTTCTCTCTTTCTTCCGGGATCTTTCAGAGTCTTTTCCGATTATCCTCGATGTGGATCTATCCTCTCTATTTATAGT
>JBNLDB010000364.1:0-551 GCA_050304115.1 Sulfurovum sp.
ATCAGCACAAGACGAAGAAGATATTTATAGCCCATGAAGCGTCACACGGCTACAGTAACGAACATTGTTTTGGTTCCCATGCGCCCACTCGAGTGCATCATTTTGAGAACTATGCATCTTGCACCGGTTGCCCAGATGGTCAAGCAAACTATCAAACTTTTCAGAAAAAGGTACACAGAGATGTGACGGCTGTGCACTTGTCGACACGTGTTGCAGACTCATCAATGTGTATCGAACACATCATCAACCCAGTGTGACATCGGGTGAAACTTATCAGAAGATTGAAGATAGTGTGAAGCCGATCAGCGGAACCCGATGCATGAAGTCTGGTCTTAACGGAGGTGTTCAATCAGTGAGTGCCGATCAGTCGATAGCCTGATCAGAAACCGAAGTTATTATGTTGACGACATGTTCAGGGGCTAGTGATGATACCACAAATATACGCCCAGGCCAGGGCCCAGTAGTTGCGACAGCTCACGAGGCCGGATGTGGGCTTAGTAAGAGTTCTGATCAGGTGCATGTTTGTTAGAGTTATAACGGAACCGAAAATC
>JBNLDB010000365.1:0-550 GCA_050304115.1 Sulfurovum sp.
GTTGTTGTATCCCCTTATGTGGATTCCTTACTTCTAGCAGTACTATATCCACGGGTGCTTTTAGACACTTCTTTAGTTGCAACTCCTGCCAAGGATGGCGGTAACTCCAATTTGTATGCCACAGGTCCACACTTCTCAAGTACGGAAGAAGGTCCGTTGTAGCGAGGTGCGAACTTTCCTTTCATCCCAAACCTTTTCATGCATTTCATCAGTGAAACCCATACGTAGACATGATCTCCAACTTCAAACTCTAAGGGTCGACGCCTCTTGATTGCATAACTTTCTTGGAATGATTTCGCAGCCCTTAGGTTGCCTTATATGCGGTGGACCATCGCTTCAACCTCATCGATGATGTCGAGACCAAAGATAACCTTCTCTCCTGGCTCAATCCAATTGAGCAGTGTGTGACATTTGCGTCCATATAATACCTCGAATGGTGCCATTTCAAGCTTTCTTGGTAGCTATTGTTGTAGGAAAATTGAGCCCATGGCAGTTTCTTGTCTCAACTACCCGGATATTCCATCACACAAGCTCTGAGCACATCTTCTAG
>JBNLDB010000366.1:0-547 GCA_050304115.1 Sulfurovum sp.
CATGAAGCTTGAGATTCTTACTCAGTGTGATGGCTGACATATTGTCCATCTTGATGCGAGGGGACGACATCCACTACTAGAAAAAGGGCTTTGGGTGTCGGCTGGTAACCCGTTATTGGTATCGGCCAGGCTGGCCGATACCATCTATAGGATATAAAAAATCGGGCATTTTTGGTATCGGCTGTTGCCAGCCGATACCAATAATCATTATTGGTATCGGCTGTCCTAACACAACCGATACCAATAATGAATATATTGGTATCGGCTGTGTTAGGTAAGCCGACACCAATATTAAATTATTGGTGTCGGCTGACTTAATCCAGCCGACACAAATCGGCTCTGTACAGATTCAAAAAAAATTGAATTCACTACAAAATCTATACAATTTTCAAATTCAGAACACATTCACTTCACAAACAACATTCACAACAATATCACAACATCACTAGAGTTAAAAACGATATTCACAATGTCGATCAATTCAATAGCCAAATAGTTAATATTTACAAATATTGTTTCTAAGTACATCAATAGAATTCAAAGTTCA
>JBNLDB010000367.1:0-547 GCA_050304115.1 Sulfurovum sp.
GATTATTTAGACGATCAAGCAAACGGTTCAACTTTTCAGGAAAAGGTACACAGAAGACGTGGCGGCCATGCAGCAGTTGACACATGTTACGGACTCATCAATGTGTATCAAACGCATCATCAACCCATTGCAGCATCAGGAGGAAGCCGATCAATGGAGTAAAAGATTGGCGACAACCTGAAGCAGATCAAGATAACCCAATGCATGAGACATGTTTTTAATGGAGACGTCCGATCAGAGAATACCGATCACTAGGTAGCCTGATCGGGAACCGAAGTTGCCAGGTTGACGACATGTTCAGGGGCTAGTGACAATACCACAAATATCTACCTGGGCGCAGGGCCCAATGGCTGCGACGACCCACGAGGCTGTCGTAACACTAGATAGAGTCCCGATCGGGTACGTATTTGTAGGGATTGTAACAGAATCAGAAACTTGTCGTATCTATGAGGCAATTCTCCTGATTATATAAGTAGCAGTCCGTAATTTATCGGGGTATCAAATCTTACAATATAATAAAACAAAAACTGGATGTAAGACCATTACT
>JBNLDB010000368.1:0-542 GCA_050304115.1 Sulfurovum sp.
GTTTTCAGTTCTGTTACAACCCTAACAAACAAGCACCCGATCAGAACTCTTACTGAGGCCGCATCTAGCCTCATGGGCCGTCGCAGCTGATGAGCCCCTGACCCAGGCATATATTTGTGGTATCGTCACTAGCCCCTGAACATGTCGTCAACGTGTTAACTTTGGCTCTCGATCAGGATACCGGATCGCACTCACTGATCGGACACCACCGTTAAATCCAGACTCCATGCATCGAATTCAGCTGATCGGCTTCATGCTACCTTCAATCTTTAGTCTTATGATAAGTTTCACCCGATACCACACTAGGTTGATGATGTGTTCGATACACATTGATGAGTCTACAACACATGTCGATAGTTGCATAGCTGTCACATCTCTGTGCACATTTCTCTAAAAAGTTGGACAGTTTGCTTGACCGTCTGGATAACCGGTGCATGATGCATGGTTCTTGAAATGATGCACTCAAGTAGGCGCGTGGGAACCAAAATGACGTCAATTACTATAGTTGTGTGACGCTTTATGGGCTATAAGTATCTCCTTTG
>JBNLDB010000369.1:0-546 GCA_050304115.1 Sulfurovum sp.
CAATAATATCTTGGATATCGGCTAGGTAGGACCCTTATTGGTATCGGCTGTCTTAAACCAGTCAATATCAATAATAATTTTTGGTATCGGCTGTGAGTCGATACTGAAAAGATCTCCTTTTTCGTATCGTATAAATGGTATCGACCTAGCGGATCGATAACAAAGATCTCAGCTGATATCAATAATGATTTTTTGTATCGGCTGCGGGTCGATACTGAAAAGATCTCTTTTTTGTATCGTATAAATGATATCGACCTAGCAGGTCGATAACAAAGATATCTTAACAACTGATACTATAAACATATTAGTGACAGTCGGTGTAAGTGTAGCAGCGTTAATAATTAAGCTATCTTGGTAATAGCTCGATTCCATTTCTTGCCGTCGCTAGCTTGAACACATGTTTAGTGTTGCATTTTGACGAGTCAGCAGAAAACCCATCGACCCACAAGTGACGACGCGTATATGGAGCCAAAGGACTGTGTACATCCACACCACTAGCTAGACCGTATCACCGGCACAAGCAAAAGCAAAAGCATGCGTGGCATG
>JBNLDB010000370.1:0-546 GCA_050304115.1 Sulfurovum sp.
GGTTAAGACTAACCATCTTTTCTTAAGGGTGGGACGTCACAGCTGGTATCAAAGCATTACGGGTATAATACATTGCATATGATCCTCTTTTCAAATATCGAGGTGAGGATATGCTTAGATGCTCATATAAGGACTATAGTAGTCTCTTAAGGTGTCAAGCTAACATATTTGTTCATATACCTCTTCGGAATTGCATCGACGAAGGTATGAAGTTTTTTTGGTGTGTTAACTATATTTTGTTATTGATGGACTTATTTTGTTGTTTGTGGTTTTAGTAGAACTATTAGGACATGTGCATGCTTCTTTTCTGTTTATGAGAATTATTTTGTTGCTTATGGTTACATGTAGGAACTTGTTAGTGAAAAGCCCACTAGGGGATGTTAGTGAAAAGCCCATGATGGGCATGATTTATCTGTTTCTGCAGGTATGTTTGTCGAGATCTTTTACCACCATTGCTTTTCTTTTGGTGAGGACGATTAGGACGAGTTGCATCATCAAGTCACCTAATCCATAAATTTAACAAAGCAAGCTTAAAAGAGAAGTTTC
>JBNLDB010000371.1:0-544 GCA_050304115.1 Sulfurovum sp.
ATGCTCACGGCATCGGTTGTCGCCACGGTGTAGAGCAGCAGAGGCTCATCAGGTTCTGGGGCTACCATGATCGGCGATGATGTGAGGTACCACTTGAGCTCCTGGAATGCCTCTTCCGCCTCCTCTGTCCAGACAAAAGGTCCAGACTTTCATAGAAGCTTGAAGAACGGGAGAGCCCGCTCAACCAATCTAGAGATAAATCAGCTTAGCGCGGTCAAGCATCCCATGAGCTTCTGGACATCTTTGATGCGGCCTGGTGGCCACATCTCTTCAATTGCCTTGATCTTCTCTGGGTTGGCCTCGATTCCCTGGTGCAAAACTAGGAAACCGAGTAGCTTTCTAGTAGAGACCCCGAACACACACTTGTTCGGGTTCAGCTTGGTATGAGTTGATCTCAACCTGTCAAAGATCTGGATGAGATTGTCTAACAAAGTTGCACGTGATTTAATTTTGACAACGATGTCATCAATATACACTTCTATCAAGTCTCTAATGAGGTCTTCGAATGTCTTATGCATAGCACACACAAAAATAGGAAGAACAT
>JBNLDB010000372.1:0-542 GCA_050304115.1 Sulfurovum sp.
CTCAAAAGGTGAAGATAGACTAAAATACTTCGACGATGAGTACTAGGCCTGTGCTGCCCTGGTTGTTGTTCCTGTGGTGTTATGGAGTCTTCCACTATTCTGTTTCACAACAGAGTTGTCTTACTCTTTAAAGACATTATTTATGTAATAAATATGCTTTATTCGTGACATTTGGCATTATGTGAACACTTTTGGTCCATGTTTGTGGAATAAATGATCCTGGGCACACAGGCGATAAGTACTTGTGCTTGCAAAATCGGCTATGACAAGGAGGTTGCCTATTTGACTTCTCCCCTTGAGAAAACCAAGTTGAGTGAGAAAATAATTGAGGATGACTTGAGCCATCTTGAGGAGAGTGCAACCAAATCCACATACAGATTAGGGATTGGGTTTGATAGATATGAGAAAAAAGATGAGAATGATGCTCCTAAGTTTGTTCCTAGCTCCAGCTACCATAAAGAAGAGGAAGCACTGAAACCAATCAAAATTCATGACGCATCCAATCCAAAGAGAGGTGTGAAGAGAGAATCCCCCAAGCCGAG
>JBNLDB010000373.1:0-539 GCA_050304115.1 Sulfurovum sp.
AAAATGTCACGTTCAAAGTATTTCGTTTCAACTCTGAAACAGACTATCTTCCGATGTACAAAGAGTACAAGATGGAAGTCACCTCCGAAGAGGTCGTACTTGATATCCTGAACCGGATCAAGTGGGAGTTCGACGGTTCGTTCTCCTACCGTCGAAGCTGCCGTCACGGTATCTGTGGTGCCTGTGCAATGAAGGTCAACGGGAAAGCGACGCTTGCCTGTAAGGTCAACATGCATGAGATGATCGACCTGTTCGGCGACGAGATCACGCTTGAGCCGTCAAGCACGAAACGCTCGGTCAAAGACTTCATCATCGACAAGTCCGACTTCTGGGAAAAACACGCCCAGGCGAAGCCTTACCTCGAAGCAGAGATCGATGAGACACCGACGATCGAGAACCTTGTCTCTATCGAAGACAACGACAAGATCGAAGATGCAGACCTCTGTATCCAGTGTGGTGCCTGCCACTACTCCTGTCCTGCCGTCGAAGTCAATGAGCAGTTCATGGGACCAGCCGCATTTGTCGCCGCGTACCGTTTC
>JBNLDB010000374.1:0-537 GCA_050304115.1 Sulfurovum sp.
TCTTGTGTATCTCAAGGTGTTACCTATGAGAGGTTTACGATGTTTCAAGGTATGAGGCAAGCTCGCACCTAGGTTCATTGGTCCATTCAAGATCACGAAGGAGAGAGAAGAAGAATTGAAGGCAGAGTTTCTGAATTTCTTTTCCGATCCGTCCGAATCTCGAGGATGAGATTCATTTTAAGGGGGGTAGGTTTGTAACACCCTGATTTTCGTAAAAGAATAGAATTCTATAAGGTTATATATTTAAATAAATAATTATTTGTTGCATTCATGCCGTTGCATATTTTTCTTGGTGTGATGAAGTGCTCTTGTATTTTATTGTGTGAGTAGAAGTCATTGAAATTCAAATTTGATTTGAATTCAAATTGGTTCAGAATTTAGAAAAGATTTGAAAATTAAAAAGCTTTTTCCAGTTTTCTATTGGCCATGGGCCGAATTCCTTCCCACTGGCCCAACCGAGCCGCCCCAGCCTCACTCGCGCGTGGCCCAGCGCCAGTCGTCTCCTATCCTGCGTCGAGTCACCACTGAGACAGAAAT
>JBNLDB010000375.1:0-529 GCA_050304115.1 Sulfurovum sp.
GTGGGTCATCACAGTTATTGGGCCCCCGGTCTGGATGAATATTTGTGGTATCGTCACTAGCCCCTGAACATGTCGTCAGCCTGGCCACTTAGGTTCTCGATCGGGTTGCCAAGCAATCGACACCGCTTGATCGGACGCCTCTGTGGACCTCAAGCCTCATGCATCGGGTTCTCTTCTTCTTCCTCTAGCTTTGATCCTCCGATGTTTCTTTAACCCGATGTCATACCAGGTTGATGATGTGTTCGATTCACATTGACGAGCCCGCCACAGGTGTCAATTACTGCGTGACCGTCATGTCTCTGTGTATTTTCTTCTGGAAAGCTGAGCCGTCTGTACACCCCGCGCACGATGCACGGTTCACGAAGCGACGCCCTTGGAGGGGCGCCTCGAAGCCCACGATACGTCGGTTACTGTGATGGTGTGGCGCCTTGGGGCTATAAATTTATCCTCCATCTTATGCCGATAGCCATCTCGCATCCATCTCTCTTACTTGCCTTTAGGGTTCTTCTCTTTCCTGTCGTCTGCTAAT
>JBNLDB010000376.1:0-529 GCA_050304115.1 Sulfurovum sp.
CTTCGTCGATCTCCTCAGGTACGGCAGCAGGGGGTGCAGGAGGTGGTGGTGCAGCAGCAGGGGGTGCGGTGGCATCTCCTCCATCATCGGCATCCTCTTCTTCCTCTTCATCATCTTCATCGTCTCCCATGAGGTCCAGTCTAGTCTCCCTAGTGTTCTCCGTTAGCAGTTCATTGTGAGACTTGACCATTCCTTCAAGGGTGGCCTTCTCTTCCTCCAACCTCTGAGTGTCTTCCCTCAGCTTCTTGCATAGGGCCTCTAGTTTTGTGATATTTTGGATCAGCTCCTCCTCATGCTCTCCCAGTAGCTTGATCTCTTTGATGGCTTCATCCAAATTTCGGACCAAGGCACGAGTCAACTTCACTTGATCAGTGAAGCACCCAATGCGGCCATCATACCCAGCAGGTAACACCACGGCTTCCGCTCATTCTTCAGCTCGGCTCAGGAAGTGGCAGTACTGTGAATGTGCCATTCACTCATCCGCTTCCTGTCGCAGAACAACCGAAGCTTCTCGAGCTGCCTATCTCAT
>JBNLDB010000377.1:0-526 GCA_050304115.1 Sulfurovum sp.
ATAGCCGGGAAGTGTCGCGATGCGACAGTAATGGGTGTCATTTTGATCCCCACACGCCCACTTGCGCGCGTCGCATTGAAGACTGTGCATTGTGCACCGGTTATCCAAGCAGGCAAGCAAACTGTCCAACTTTTCAGAGAAAGGTACACAGAGATGTGACAGCCGTGCAACAGCGGACATGTGTATTACAGACTCATCAATGTGTATCGAACACATCATCAACCTAGTGAATCATCAGATGAAAATTATCAGAAGATTAAAGGTAACATGAAGCCGATCAGGAGAACCTAGTGCATGAAGTCTAGTTCTAATGGTGGTGTCCGATCAGTGAGTTCTGATGGGTCAGTAGCCTAATCGTGAACTGAGGTTGCCATGTTTGACAACATGTTCAGGGGCTAGTGATGATACGACAAATATTCGCCCGGGCCAGGGCCCAATAACTGCGATGACCCATGAGGCTGGAAGCTGCCTAAGTTAGAGTCCTGATCAGGTGCATGTTTGTGTGAGTTATATCAGAGTCGAAAAT
>JBNLDB010000378.1:0-526 GCA_050304115.1 Sulfurovum sp.
TAGTAGAATTAGAATCAAGAGTTTCTATCTTTTAGAGTTAGAGTCGGGATCTAGCTAAACTCTATGAGTCGGTTCTCCGACTATAAATAGAGAGGATAAATCCACATCGAGGGGAGGGAGAAAACACCCCCGAAGGAAAAAAACATCATCGAAAAGACCCCCCGAACGATCTCGAAAGAAAAAGAGAAGAACCAATCTCAATAGCATAATACATTAATACTGGATATATGGTTATTACTCCATGTGAGGGTCCGAACCAGTCTAAAACATCGTGTCTTGTGTTCATGTGAGATTGATCTCGCCAACTTACATTCCCTCCGATCCTACTCCAAATATCTGATGATCAGACATCGACAGAGGTGTGCCAGGTAGGGGGGAAGCGCTGAGATTCGTCCTTGTGAACTCATGGCATCGTCGATCTATGATGAGAAGTTTCCCGACAGGCATGCAGTTCCTGTTTGAAACATTGTCATTCACAGCGGCGCACGACGATAATCTTGAGCACCCAGCTCAATAATAAGAAGAG
>JBNLDB010000379.1:0-526 GCA_050304115.1 Sulfurovum sp.
GGAGTAGCAGTTCTACGTCCAGTATTGCTGTATTATGTTGTGGATTGCTTTGCTCGTTGGGTGCTTGGTTGCGTTGCTTGCGTGTGCGTGTTCCCTAAATACATTGTGGACTGCTACTTTTATAGTCAGGAGAAATGTCTTATAGATATGACAAATTTCTGACTCTGTTACAATCTTAACAAACACACATCCGACTAGGACTCTATTTTCAGATTACGTTCAGCCTCGTGGGCCGTCGCAATTATTGGGTCCCCGATCCAGATAAATATTTGTGGTATCATCAGTACCATTTCATAGCGTCACAGCCACGGGGGGTCATGAGCAGACGAACCTAAGCGGAGGGCCCTTTGGCAATATTCACACTGCAGCCCTTGCACGTGGAGTGGCCAGACTTTGCATACTTGACTGAGACACTTGCCTCTTCAGATACCCCTTTTACTTTCTTTGGACTAAGCTTGTCCAACTGACCAACTGCAGCCTCCCTTCTCCTATGATTCTAAAAATATTTGTTGAATCAGGTCAGGGT
>JBNLDB010000380.1:0-525 GCA_050304115.1 Sulfurovum sp.
GTAGAACTATACAACTCTGCTAGTTGCGGTCCAGTATAGGTCATATTGATAGGTACGAAGTGAGCTACCTTGACCAGTCGATCCACGATTACCCAAAGGGAATCGTTCTCCAGACTGAGTCCTAGGCAATTCCACGGCAAAATCCGTAGCAATCTCTTCCCACTTCCACTCGGGTACTTGCAAGGGTTGCAACAATCCAGCATGTCATTGATGCTTGGTTTCGACTCTCTGACATGTGTCACAAAGAGCAACACCTCTCTTAGTTTTGTACCACTAATAGGTTGCCTTGAGATCATGGTACATCTTATTCCCTTGTAGGTGAATGGAATAAGCAGACTTGTGAGCCTCACGAAGTACCTTATCATTCAATTCCTTATCATTAGGCACATAGATCCTTCCTTTGTATGACAACTCTCCTTGGTCATCTTCTGTAAATCCGGGTGACTTCTCTTCCTTGGTATCAAGCTTTACCTTCTCGCTAGTCTCGTCTTCCACTTGACTTTTTCATGTATCCTAGAGTATTGT
>JBNLDB010000381.1:0-522 GCA_050304115.1 Sulfurovum sp.
TAGCCATATGTCCAGTATTGTTGTATTATGCTGTGGAAAAATTGGTTGCCCCAGATGATTGCGGGCTGCTACTCTTATAGTTTAGAGAACCACCTTATAGATACGGTAGTTTCCAATTTTTGTTACAATCCCTACAAACATGCACCTGATCAGGACTCTTCATTGGGCTACATCTTGCCTCGTGGGCCGATGCAGCTGCTGGGCCCCTGGCCCGAGCAGATATTTGTGGTATCGTTACTAGCCCCTGAACATGTCATCAAACCAGGCAACTTTGGTTCCCAATCAGGCTACCGACCAATTGGCACACAGTGATCGAACGCCTTAGTTGAACCTGACCTTACATACTAGGATCCGCTGATCGGCTTCTTACTATCTTCAATCTTGACTCTTCTATTAATCTTTACCTGATGCTGCAGTGGCTTGATGATGCGTTCTATACATCTTGACGAGTCCACAACATGTGTCAAAAGCTACATGGTTGCCACATCTCTGTGTACTTTTTGTTGAGCAGTTAGACAGTTT
>JBNLDB010000382.1:0-519 GCA_050304115.1 Sulfurovum sp.
TCCGGTAGGAGGCATCTGGAAGTGTGATTTTCTCACAAAATTTGCCTCTTTCTTTCGAACCTTGATTCTTGAGGTATATGGCACCAAATCGTATGAAACTTGAACACAAGGGTCACCTAAACACAAGGAACAAGTTTCCAAAGAGGTTTATCCCAAATCCAAAGATTTCCCTTCCAAATTTGTATAAACTTGAAGAACCTAGGTTTTGTGGGAAATGGGAGAAATCCGCCAAATCGAAGGGGCTAGAGCCATGGATTCACTCCAAGGTTGGAGGTAGATGACGAGGCTCATCCTAGCACCCAAACCCATGGAAGAAATTGACGAAAAACTCCTCAAATTGCGAGATAAAAAATTGGGTAAAAATACCTCTAAAAATCATGAAAATTAAAAATATTGTAGCATAAGATAGAAGATGATTTAACCCAAACACACAGCTATATTGATGCAAATTAAGAATTTACAAGGTCCAGAAACTGTCACAACATCCTCCCACTTTTTGGAGAATTAGAGAGATCTCTC
>JBNLDB010000383.1:0-518 GCA_050304115.1 Sulfurovum sp.
TTTGCTCCTAAGACTTATGAAGCTGTCTTACTTGATTATGATTCAAACTCTTGCACATACTGTGTTTTCAATGTCATCACAGGTTGTGTTGAAACCACGTGTGATGCGGTGTTTGATGAGACTAATGGCTCTCAAAAGGAGGAAGTTGATCTTGATCTTATAGATGATGAGGAAGCTCCACATGACGCCTTGTAAAGAATGACTATTGGTGATATAAGGCCTCAAGACCTAAGTGATCAACCGCAAGGTCAATCCCCAAATGACACCACTCCACCCGCATAGGGCTTGATCAAGACAAACATGAAGGTAAAGATGAGCACCATGATCAAGTTCAAGAGGAGAGCAAGGATCAAGGGGGAGATGAGGATAATGGGGATAAGGGAGAAACACCACCACACCCATGAGTGCGGCACAATGTTCAAAGAGATCCCCCCATCGACAACATACTTGGTGATATCGAAAATATGGTAACCACTAGATCACGTGTTACAAATTTTTGTGAACATTACTCATTTGTT
>JBNLDB010000384.1:0-518 GCA_050304115.1 Sulfurovum sp.
GCCCCAGATAGATTGCGGACTGCTATTTTTATAGTCTGAAAAACCGCCTCATAAACATGGCAAGTTTCTGACTCTAATAGAACTCACACAAACACGCACCTGATCGGGACTCTAACTCGGGCTGCATCCAGCCTCGTGGGCCGTCATAGCTATGGACCCCCGGCCCAGGCAGATATTTGTGGTATCGTCATTAGCCCCTGAACATGTCGTCAACTTGACAACTTCAGTTTCCGATCAGGCTACCGACCGATCGGCATTCACTGATCGGACACCTCCGTTAAACCAAACTTCATGCGCTGGGATCCCCTGATTGGCTTCATGTTACCTTCAACCCTTTGATAATCTTTACCCGATGCTGCACTGGGTTGATGATGTGTTCGATACACATTGATGAGTCCGCTGCTGTGTAGCTGTCACGTCTCTGTGTATCTTTCTCTGAAAAGTTGGACAGTTTGCTTGTCTGCCTAGATAACCGACGCACGATACATGGTTTACAATGCGACATGCGCGAGTGGGCG
>JBNLDB010000385.1:0-516 GCA_050304115.1 Sulfurovum sp.
ATAGGCAGGACAATACAAAGGTTAGTTGTGTTATGTTGGACACAACAATATGTATAGGAGATTTCATCTGTTTGTCGGTTCATGATTCTACTGATTTTGACTATTTGTATGTTCACCATTGCCGAGCTGATGACTCTGTCGATCTACCTTTGCCAGGCCTGGGAGCCTGGCCTTCATGACACGTCAGCACACCGCGATGTGGCAACCATATACTAGATTGCAGCTGATGTGAGTATATGATTAATTCATTTTCCTATCCCATGAGTCATGATCTCATAATCTTATTGTCAATATCTCATCATCAGATATTTGTGATAAGGATCAGGAGAAATGTGATGATTCAAGATCAATCTCAAGGATGAACACGACGGTTTTAGATTGGTTTAGGCCCTCTCGTGGAGTAATAGCCGTGCGTCCAGTTTTTGCTGTATTACGCTGTGAAATTTCATGCCTCTGATAGATTGCGGGCTGCTACTTATATAATCAGGAGAACCGCCTCATAGATATGGCAGGTTT
>JBNLDB010000386.1:0-516 GCA_050304115.1 Sulfurovum sp.
GACGCTTGGGTGGATATGCCTGAAGTCGTGAGAAATACTATCCGTAAAATCGGATATAACTCATCGGACATGGGCTTTGACTGGCAGTCATGCGCCATTCTCACCTCTATTGACAAGCAGTCCCCTGATATCGCCCAGGGTGTAAACGAAGGAACCGGACTTGATCTTGATCAGGGAGCAGGTGACCAGGGATTGATGTTCGGATATGCTTCCAACGAAACCGAGGTATTGATGCCAATGCCCATTACCTATGCCCATCGTCTGACCCAACAACAGGCCGACGTACGTAAACTTGGGAAACTTCCCTGGCTTCGTCCCGACGCTAAGAGTCAGGTTACCATTGAGTATGAGGAAAACATACCGAAACGTATCGAAGCAGTTGTCCTTTCCACTCAGCACGACGAGACCATCAGCTATGATGATTTGAAAGAAGCAGTAATGGAAGAAATAATTAAGCCCATTCTGCCGGCCGACATGGTCGATGGCAACACCAAATATTTCATTAACACCACGGGC
>JBNLDB010000387.1:0-516 GCA_050304115.1 Sulfurovum sp.
CATTGATGCATTGCTTATGCTCGCACTATTTTCTTCAGAATTTGTTGATGAGCAGCTATATGTTCCCGTAATAAGAACTGCGATTATTGTTAAAAGCATTAAATTTTTCATCTTAAATTGTTTTATTTGTTAATACTATGTGATTGATATTTAGTTAGTTTAATAAAAGTTCCACTTCTTTCATTAAGGATTTTTTCGACTTAACGCCGATTATTCTCTTGGCTTCTTTGCCATCCTTGAAAATAATCATGGTTGGTATATTTCTTATTTTAAACTTCTGAGCAATTTGTTGTTCTTTGTCAACGTTCACTTTTGCTACTTTCACTTTATCCGATTCCGTTTCGGCAATACTATTCAGAGTCGGGGCAACCATTTTACAAGGTCCACACCATGGAGCCCAGAAATCAACCATGACAACTCCTGATTTTACTTGGTTTTTGAAATTTTTGTTATTCAAAGTTTTAATGTTCTCATGATCTTCAGTAGCTGGCATATTGTTCATCTTCTTGTAATTAT
>JBNLDB010000388.1:0-516 GCA_050304115.1 Sulfurovum sp.
TCTCTGGCTACCCAGCCATGATCACCGATCAAGTTCAGCGACTGATTGACACTGAAAAACTAGGAGCCGTGCTATTAAAAAAATATCCTGCCACTCATGAAATTAAAACCGACAAAGCTCTCTATGCTTATGTCATGGAGCTAAAAAGCCAATATCTCCGCCAATCAAACCCGATCAGCAAAATCGTATACGATGACAAGATCGATGTACTTCACCAAGCTTTAGGCTTGCACTCTTTTGTTTCAAGAGTTCAGGGCGTCAAACTCAAAGCTAAAAATGAGATTCGGATTGGCACAGTATTTAAATCAGTACCACTGGAATTTTTACGGATGATCGTCGTACATGAACTGGCACATTTACGTGAAAAACAGCACAACAAGGCATTCTATAAATTATGTGAATACATGGAACCCAACTATCACCAGTTGGAATTGGATACCAGGATTTACATGACCTATGTCGATTGTGTCGGTTCCCTGTATTGAAGAATTATCAACCATACGCCTAAGCTTCATT
>JBNLDB010000389.1:0-516 GCA_050304115.1 Sulfurovum sp.
TACTCCTCCATCTCGTGCAAGAAAGGTCTCTTGGATATTTTGAACAGCATACTTGGCTTTTGAGAGCGCTCTCCCTTCACACACAAGCCTTTCTTGATCCATTGTGGGTGTGTAAGATTCTAATGCTTGATTCGAGTGTTCTTGAGCTTTGTGGCACTAGTGATTCTTCAAGCAAGCGTCATCGACTTGTTACTCTTGGAGGTTGCCGCCTCCTAGGCAGCTTGGAGGAGTGGAATCTATGAGCCTCTCAAGAAGATTGTGAAGGTGGCCCAGTGTTCTTGTGAGATGTGTTGTTCTCGCCTCACCGGCGCAGTGAAGAGCAACTCTAGTGGAATCGAGGTTTGGAGAGGTTCGAGGTATTGATTTCTCTTAAGGTAAAGTTACTCTTGTGTGAGTCCTGCTTGTTCGAGTAGTGTATACTTGATAGAGAAGAGAATGGAAGGCTTGAATCCACCTCAACGCGGATTAAGGGTGATCGGCAAATCATCGAGACCACGGGAAAAAACTGTATCTCTC
>JBNLDB010000390.1:0-515 GCA_050304115.1 Sulfurovum sp.
CAATCCTCTAGCTCACTCACGCTTTCATGACACGGCAAAACTTGATCGTTAATTAACCTTGATGAAAAACTTTAAGTAGAGTGGGTTTAATCCAGCTGATTAGATTACTAGTGGTAAAACTAACTAACTCATGTTCAAATCCTATATTTGATATGTGTGTTATATTTATGACTAATTATTCTTTCAGTGGCATACAACACCCACATCGATAGCGATGCACTCTTTTTTATTGATTTCGTGGATCCCAAGATCAAGCCGGCCCAGTCTTTCAGAGATACTCATAGAGGTAAGATATGCGTGCGTGTGTTCATAGGGGTGAGTGCTCGTACGTGTATGAGTATCTGCGTTTGTTCTGTGTTTCTTAAAAAAAGATGGAAGCAGGCAGTGTTGGCATGACATCGCCAAACTGGCGACTGGCGCCGTTGCAGCGCTGATCCACCACCGAGTCCCCCACCTAAGCCATCATTTGCACATACTACTACGTAGTTGCCTTACCACACCACTCACAGTACGTA
>JBNLDB010000391.1:0-513 GCA_050304115.1 Sulfurovum sp.
GGCAGCGGGTACTGGTTCTTGACAGTAACCTCATTCAGGGCATGATAATCCACGCACAACCTTTGAGTACCATCCTTCTTCAGGACAAAAATCATAGGGGCTCCCCACGGGAATGAGTTAAGATAGATAAATCCTTTCTCTAGCAACTCCTTAATGTGCTCCTTCAACTCGGCTAATTCTGGAGTAGCCATCCTATAGGGAGTCTTATATATAGGTGTTGTACCAGGCTTCAACTCCATCACAAACTTGATGTCTTAGTCAGGTGGTATACCTGGCAACTCCTCGGGGAAGACATCAGGAAACTCATTGACCACTGGCACCTCAGATCCTTGACTAGCATCCAGTTGGTTCACCTTCGCACAATTGGCAGCTCCCTTGGCTGTCACCACCGGCTCTACAATAAATTCCATTTCCTTCCCACCAGGAGTAGTCAACCTGACATACTTTTTGGCGTAGTCGACCAGTGCCTTGTGCTTACTCAACCAGTCGATATCAAGAATGATGTCAACGCCC
>JBNLDB010000392.1:0-510 GCA_050304115.1 Sulfurovum sp.
TGAGATCTTGTTTTTTTCATCTCATCGCGTAAAACATAATGGTAAAAATAGAATTTAAAATAGATATTATATGAGTGAGATTAATTATTTTAAAGTTTTTTACTGTGTAGTGGTGATGTGACAGCTGATGTGGTTCACTTGTATGTCAAGAGAATTCACTAACACTACTACAAAATACGTTTATAATATCGGCTGGTAAGATATCTTTTGTATCGACCCGTCAGACCGATACCATTTATACGATATGAAAAAGGAGGTCTTTTTAGTATCGGCTGTTGCCAGCTGATACCAAAAATCATTATTGGTATTGACTGTCTTAAGACAACATATACTAATAAGTGTCCTGTCTGACCGATATCCAAGGCATTATTGGTATCGGCTGGCTTAGGACGGCCGACACCACTAAGTCATGTATAGATTCAGAAAAATATTATTTAAATTCGCTATGAAACCTGTATATTTTTCAAATTCAGAATTCACAGTAATATATACATAAGAATATTCACACAA
>JBNLDB010000393.1:0-510 GCA_050304115.1 Sulfurovum sp.
GAAGACAAGCCAAAAAAGAGGCCGGAAGACACTCCGGAAATCACTGGAAGATGCTGAAAGAAAGAGAAGAGAACCAATATCAATAACATAATATATCAATACTTGACATATGACTATTACTCTACGCAAGGGTTCGAACCAGTCTAAAATCTCATGTCTTATGTTCATGTGAGATTGATCTCACCGACTTATATTTCCTCTGATTCTACTTCAAATATCTGATGATCAGACGTCGACAAAAATAATTAAATAAATACTAAAAGTGTTAGTGCATATATCTTATTAAGACGATCAACGGTCATTTTTAAAGGTTTGCAAGAACGTCACGGTTTATATTTTCAACAAAAGTTGTGCTTAGGCAGAACAGTACAAATACAAACGCAGGCACGGCCGTTTGGAGTTGATGCTAAAAGTTGAGCCTAGGCAGAAACGTATACTGTACACGGTAGAAAACAAGCGTAAGCACGACCGTTCGGAGTTGGTACATGGTTTTGTTCCTCTTTGAAAACC
>JBNLDB010000394.1:0-509 GCA_050304115.1 Sulfurovum sp.
GCGTGAAAGCCGGTCAGTAGAACCCGATGAATGAAGTCTAGTTTTAACGGAGGTGTACGATCAGTGAGTGTCAATCAGTCGGTAGCCTGATCGAGAACCAAAGTTACCAGGTTGACGTCATGTTCAGGGACTAGTGACAATACCACAAATATTCACTCGGTCCGAGGGCCCAGTAGTTGCATCGACGCATGAGGCTAGATGTGGCCCAATGTAGAGTCCCGATCGGATTTGTGTTTATGAGAATTGTAACAGAGTCGGAAACCTTGCCGTATCTATAAGGCGGTTCACCAGACTATAAAAGTAGCACCCCGCAACCTATCTGAGGTAACTCAATTTTTTACAGTATAATATAGTACATACTGGACGTAGGACTATTACTCCATGAGAGGGCATGAACCAAGGTTAACAAATTCGACACATTTTACCGAAATTCGACGGATTCGGTCCGCACCAAATTCATAAATTGGCCGGTTTACTGTTCATAATTTCATTTTTTTTGAAAATGCTAA
>JBNLDB010000395.1:0-506 GCA_050304115.1 Sulfurovum sp.
ATTTTGAGTAGGAACGGGAAAAGTGTGACTATGTAAGATCAATCTCAAGGAAGAACACGGTGAGTTTTTAGACTGGTTCAGGCCCTCCGGAGAGTAAAAACCCTACGTCCAGTATTGCTGTATTATGAGATGTAAAAGCTTGGTCGCTTGGATGCCTAAGCGCTAGTTCTCTCGATGCTTCGATGCTTCGATCCTCGATGCCCCAGATGAATTGCGGGCTGCTACTTATATAGTCAGGAGAACCGCCCTACAGATATGGTAGATTTCCAACTCCGTTACAATCTCGACAAACACGCACCCGATCAGGACTCTAACTTGGGCCGTACCACCTCGTGGGCCGATACAGCTAATGGGCCCCTGGTCCAGGTGAATATTTGTGGTATCGTCAAGGTGCATTTTTTACGACGTTATATATCTATTCAAGATGCGCTAACTTCTGCTGAATGGTTGTGACTCGATAGGCATTTTTCTTTTCACTAGAATTGTTGATTGTCTGTATAAATGGT
>JBNLDB010000396.1:0-504 GCA_050304115.1 Sulfurovum sp.
CCTAATTTCACTGTTTGCTGCTATGTAATCTTTTTCAGACCCCCGGGTCATTATGTAAGGAATATTACTTACTTATTCAAAATATTTTATATGTTTATCATATTATTATTATGCGTGTGATTAAACATCCTGCGCACACGTATGGAGGCTTCGGTTCTGTGCTTTTTAGAACTGGGGTATGACAGGTGCGCAAATGTGCTTCCTCGCTGTCAGCTTCACTCTTGCCATCTAGAGAAAGAGAAGAAAACGAGAGTAAATAACCATTAAAATTAGATTTTGTAAATTAGAAGCAAAGGCGAGAGATCAGAATAAAAAATATATTTTTTCCGCAAATACTTCAAATAAGATCAAAAATGACTCTTCTATCTAGGCTAGCATTCCTACGGTTGACATGGCTTTTGTACCACTTTTGTCATACCCTGTTTTTATGCCACTCATCCGAGCAAGACACACAACTTATAGTATTACTAATTAGTAAGCAAGCCACTCCATATAGGACACGTG
>JBNLDB010000397.1:0-500 GCA_050304115.1 Sulfurovum sp.
TCTGTGCCTCATCAATCAAGAGTGTTCCTGCTGCTGATAATTGCATATACCGAGCAAGATGTCTGAAGTTCACAGTGTTCTCCCGTATTCCAACTCAAGAAGTGCTTGAAGCCACCCGTGGATATTGTATTACCGGAAGTGGCACCGCTTGGCACGGATTTGACATATCCCGAGCGTCCGATCAAGATCTTGGACCAAAAGAGTCGTGTCACAAGGCGTAAGACGATCAAATTCTACAAGATCCAATGGAGCAACCATACGGAAGAAGAAGCAACATGGGAGAATGAAGATTTCCTCCGTTCTCGCCATCCAGACTTCGAGTTGCCGTAGACAGGGATCGTGCGACTGTTCGCTGTCCCTTTTCAACCTTTCTCCTTGTCAAATCTCGGGACGAGATTTTGTTTTAGGGGGGAGGGCTGTAACACCCCATGTCTCTAAACCACATGATTATGTTAATCACATGTTTATGAGACCCATCAAATTCGAAGTCTAGAATCAAA
>JBNLDB010000398.1:0-500 GCA_050304115.1 Sulfurovum sp.
TAAATTTTATGAGATATTAGATAAAATTTACAAACTATAATGGTATGAATTAAGTAGAAAGGTAAGAGATGAATTTTAAAGAATTAGATACCTATTTACTTTCAAAACAAGGTGCAACTTTTGATTATCCTTTTGATGATGTAGTTCGTGTATATCGAGTGGCAAATAAGATGTTTGCACTTATGGTAAATGAAAAGCCACTCTCCATAAATCTTAAATGTGACCCTCTCTATGCTCTTGAACTTCGCTCTATTTATGAGGGGATAAAAGCAGGATACCACATGAATAAAAAGCATTGGAACACTGTAACTGTGGATAGTGATGTGGATGATGAGCTACTAAAAGAACTTATAGATCACTCTTACGAGTTGGTTTATAATAAATTGTCCAAAAAAGCAAGGGAACTGCTTGGATAAGCTAAACAGAGCAATGGCTATTTTTAAAAATCAGGAACAGGCTTTGGAGTGGGGTTCGGTAAGTGAGATGAAGGAAATACTATG
>JBNLDB010000399.1:0-500 GCA_050304115.1 Sulfurovum sp.
GTCTATGCAAATTTATATTTTTGTCTCTAATTATATCTATTAAATTTTTCCATTCTAATCATATTTGTATCAATTATCTTCCATCTTAAATCAAGTTTAGCTAAAAATTATCTAATGTCTCCTCTTCTTCATACGATATTTAATTTTCTATTAAACTGTGTGTTAACTTTCCGCAGCAACGGGCGGGGTTATCAACTAGTTTTATACATTTACTCGACATGTTGGCACATGAAATTGGTGTTTTATGAGTGCCCACAATCACTCTGCTTCCATGCCTCAGATTTGGGTAATTTACCTATCACAGTAAGGTATCCAATCACTTCTCTTATGTCATTTGTGCATTTAAATATCCTATGGTAGAATCAGATATTGTCCTATTTCCCATGTTTGGGGGGATCATCTATGCAGTGGGACCCAGTGTGGTGATTGTACAGACACCTCGGAGGCCTTTTCCCTGTGACGGCAGCGGCATGTCCTAAACATAGCCATCGACAAGGTGT